>NZ_CEXBMR010000038.1:0-18485 GCF_982614295.1 Synechococcus sp. | reverse complement strand
GAAATAGGGGTAAGGAACTACGGCGCCCAAGCGCGAGGATTACCCCCAAAGGCAAAGCGAGCAAGAGGGTGAGGCTGGTAATTAATAAGGTGAACAGCAAGCCCCCCCAATCACTTGGTCGCACCCCAGGCAATCCCAAGCCTCCGGCGATTAACCACAAACCGAACAGGTAAGCAACACCCCAGATCAAGGCCCACCAATCACCAAAACGCTTGCTTGAGGCTTGGCTAAACCGATGGCTAAATGCCAGCCGCCCAAGCAACAAAAGCAACAGTAAAAACAGCAAGCGCATTTGGTTTATGGCCCCAAATGCCAGCAGGGGCGGCACCCCTACCGCCAGTGCCACCAACAAACCAGCTGCGATCCGATCATTGAGGGGCCAGCCGCTGGCGCCCCGCAGTCGCCCCCAACTAAGGCCAGCCAAACTTGTGAGCATGCCCAAAAGCAACCAGAGGCGCCATTCCTGCGCCTCTGGATAGCGCCCGATGGTGAGAGCAGCGGCATTGGCGCGCACCACTAACCACTGGGCACTATTAATTGCCCAATTCAGCACACCCCAGCCGGCCCACGAAAGCAAAGTGAGCAAACCAACGGTGATGATGCCATCGGTGGGCGTTGCAAATAATTGACGCCTCAATGTTAAAGGTAGCCGCTTCATCTTTCCTGCAACCTCACTAAACGATCAATGGCATTCATCACAACTGAAATCACTAAATCAAGCATTAAATAAATCAGCAATAACAACAGAAAAACCTCGATGCCGCGGCCCGTTTGATTCAAGGTCGTTTCAGCAACGGCATAAAGATCTGGATAGCCAATCGCAACAGCCAATGATGAATTTTTGGCCAGTGAAATATATTGACTATTAAGCCCCGGAACTATTACCCGCAAGGCCTGGGGAAGCACCACAAGGCGCAAAATTTGCAAAGGCTTTAAACCCAAGGATTTCGCGGCCTCCCATTGCCCAAGGGGCACGGAGGCAATTCCACCCCGCACCACCTCTGCAATAAATGCAGCGGAATAAATAACAAGGCCCGTTAACAGAGCGGCCAGCTCCAAAGAAAGCCTCAGACCCCCCACTAATTCCCCGTTAACTAAATCTGCACCAAATAGATAAATTCCGCTCTTAGCAAGCTGCAGACCTGGTAATTGCAGGGCTTGATCTGCAGAAGGCAAGTTAAGAAAAACGGCAAAGTACCAAAATACTAATTGCAATAACAAGGGAATATTGCGAACCAATTCCACGTAAACTCTGGTAACACCGCGTAGTAACGGGTTGCCACTAAAGCTGGCGGCACCAACAGCCACACCTAGGGCAGTGGCAAGTACTAAACCGGAAAGTACCACCCGTAAAGTATTAACAAAACCCGCCAACAAAGCGCGGCCATAGCTATCGCTTGCCCGATAGGGCAAAAGGGTTTCAGCAATATCAAAACCAGCTGGTTGATTCAACCAGCCAAGGGTTAACCGCAGGCCAGAACGGGCGAGATTACGTTCTAAATTGCCTAGTAATAAAGCAATCACTAGCAATAAAAACAATCCAGCAGCAAGCTGGATCAACCACCCCAGCTTGCGATTATCACGCCACCATGGCACCGGCATTAAAGGAAAACTCACCAGTAACTCAACGGAAGGGTGGTGAATAGATCAGACCACCATTTTTATAGGAATTATTCAAACCCCGCTCCAACTTAAGCCGTGAAGCTTTACCTACATTGCGTTCATAAATCTCACCATAATTACCAACACTGGCGATCACCCTTGGCACAAAATCTGCGCTTAGCCCCAACTGTTCGCCCAGGTCGCCCTCCACACCAAGAAAACGCCGCAGATCAGCCTGATTCGGATTGGCCTTAGCAAAGGCTAACTTCTGCTTGAGATTATTTGAATCAATACCTGATTCCTCCGCCTGGATAGTGGCAAAAATCACCCAGCGCAGTGCATCACTGAGGCCGGAATCGTTATTTACAGTTACAGGGCCCAAAGGTTCCTTACTAAGTACATCAGGAAGCAATGTATGGGCAGCAGGATCGGGGAAGCTTGTTTTTTTCGCGGCTAATTGAGAGCGATCACTTGTTACCGCAGCGCATCTACCTTGGAGATAAGCACCGTAGGTTTGATCACCGGTTTGATATTTAACTGGTGTATATGGCGCGCCAAGCTCCCGAAAGCGATCGGCCAAATTCAATTCAGTAGTGGTGCCATTTTCAACGCAAATTGTTTTGCCAGCCAAATCCTTAAGGTTTGTTATGCCACTGGCTAATGGCACCATCACCCCCTGGCCATCAAAAAATATTGTGGGTGCAAATTCGAGGCCATTTCCGCCTTTGGCATCCCTGCTAAGGGTGCGGGTGGTATTACGTGACAACACATCAACCTCTCCACTGGCAAGGGCTGTAAAGCGCTCGCTGGAAGTTAATTCTCGATACTCAACTTTATTGGGATCATTAAATAATGCAGCTGCAAGTGCCCGGCATACATCAACATCAACTCCCGCATACTTACCAGCATTATCCTGATAACTAAACCCCGGCAGCTTGCCATCAACCCCGCAGGTGAGGCTGCCTCGCGCTTTGATTACATCTAACCTTCCATTTCCGGAAGTTTCAGCACCACCACATCCAGTAACAATCAAGACTAGGCCAATCAGCAGAAATGCAACTGGGGTTTTATGGCTGTTAGGAATGGGATTTTCGCAATCCATGCTGTTTTCGCAATCCACGCTTCTTTTGTAATCCACGCTTTTAAAAAATTATTCCAAACGTTAGGCGCCCCTCATCCCTATGGCTGTTCAAATTCTTGATATTGCGCCAATGCGGTTGCTGGTTCAGCAGGGGCACAGCCGGCCTTACGCCTGGCGCTTAGATCAACTGCAACGCTTAAGAAAATTGCTGTTGGCAATTGAAAAGCCTTTGCTAGCAGCTCTTGCCGCTGATTTAGGCAAGCCTGCCCTGGAAGGTTACGTAGAGATTTCCGGGGTTAGGGCTGAACTCAACCTGGCCCAACGCCAACTGCGTAATTGGATGGCACCTAAACCGGTGGCTGTGCCCTACGTGCATCTACCAGCTCAAGCTTGGTTGCAACCGGAGCCTTTGGGTTGCGTATTGGTGCTTGGCCCCTGGAATTACCCGTTCATGCTGTTGTTTAAACCTCTAGTGGCAGCTCTAGCCGCTGGAAATACAGCGGTGCTTAAGCCCTCAGAGCAAACGGCTCAGGTGGCGGCGCTATTAGCAGAAGCAGTGGCAAATCACTTTGATCCCAGCGTAGTTGCCCTGGTGCAAGGGGGGGCAAGCACCGCTCAGGAGTTATTGCAACTGCCTTTTGATCATATTTTTTTTACTGGTGGAGCCAAGATCGGGCGCCAGGTGATGCTTGCAGCCGCAGAGCAATTGATTCCAGTAACCCTGGAACTTGGCGGCAAAAATCCCTGCATCGTTTTAGATGATGCAAATCTTGAAATAACTGCTCGGCGCATCGCTTGGGGGAAATTTTTTAATGCCGGGCAAACCTGCGTAGCTCCCGATTACGTGCTCGCCACAGCAGGGATAAGAAAACCACTGGAAGAGGCAATAAAAGCTGAAGTGGAATCATTTTTTGGTTCAAATCCAAGCCTTTCAGCCAGCTACGGAAGATTGGTGAATCAGGCTCAATTCGATCGCC
The DNA here is from genome assembly GCF_982614295.1 of Synechococcus sp. Taxonomy (NCBI): domain Bacteria; kingdom Bacillati; phylum Cyanobacteriota; class Cyanophyceae; order Synechococcales; family Synechococcaceae; genus Synechococcus; species Synechococcus sp. The sequence continues at coordinate 14,825 of NZ_CEXBMR010000038.1, read as the reverse complement.
TTGAGGCACTGCTAGAGGGGACTCAATTGCTCAGCGGTGGGCAAAGGGATCGCAAAACTCTTTATTTCGCCCCCACCCTTGTTTCAGCCGAATTCAGCCAGCCAATAATGCAGGAAGAAATCTTTGGCCCGCTGCTGCCATTGCTAGAGGTGGCTGATCTTGCCTCTGCTATCGCCTTGGTGAACGAAAGAGAACATCCTCTTGCGATCTATCTGTTCAGCCAAAACCGCAAATCCCAGGAGCTGTTACTAAACAGCAGCCAATCGGGCGGCGTAGTTCTCAATGATGTGGTGCTGCAAGCATTTATTGCCACCCTCCCATTTGGCGGAGTGGGCGCAAGCGGCATGGGCCGCGGCCACGGGCGCCATGGTTTTGAAACTTTTTCAAACCTGCGTTCAACTTTAAAACGCGGCTTTCAGCTTGATCTGCCCTTTCGTTATCCCCCTTACGGCAATCGCCTCAGCTGGCTGCGTCGCTTTCTGGATTAAGTAAGCGCAAGGGGGACTGGCGCATCTCGCCAACTTGATTAAGGTGCGTCCATTGATCTTTATTTGGCTATGAGAGCTCCACTATTGGCTTTGCTGCTGCTGGTTGCCGCTTTGCCTTTACGGGCAGAAAACTCGGTTCATGTAGTGCAACCAAAGCAAACTCTTACTGCTATTGCCCGTATCTACGGGATTCCGGTGGCAAACCTAATCAGACTTAATGGGATTGAAGATCCAAATAAAGTAAAAATTGGCACCTCCTTAAAACTGCCTGCAGGCCTTAAAGCAGTTGCCGCCACTCCAATTACAACTTCAACACCAGTAGCAACCAAAACAACTCCCACAAAAACAACTAAACCAGCTGGTCCATTGTTGTTAGCTAAAAAATCAACTAATCCTGATTGGCGCTACTACGGCCCTTTGCAAGTTGATTGGAGCAACTGGCGCACCATGGCCGGCAGCCTAGTAGCCCCCAGCATCAATAAAGAAGGCCAGCCCCTTTATGTAGCAGTTAATTGTGGTGCCAAAAAACTCAACGTAACCGGTCCGGCAGGAGCTTGGAAAGCTTGGGAAATCCCATCCCAGGAATTTGAAAAAGACCTAGTTGCATCGGTATGCCGTGATAAGTCACTGCAAAGAGGTTGATCCCATAAATCTGCTGGCGCTTGCGGCCAGCGCAGGGGACGCGGCTGCCGCAGAAACCTCTCACCAGCTTCGCTAAGCCAGAGCCTTTTGCCGCAATCGTTATCAGCTACCAACTCAGCTTCCACCAGGCGCCTGAGGCGCCAACGCCATAGGGGCGCCGGCTCTTCTGCAGATGCCAGATCAGCTCCTAAAGCGGCACTATCCAAACCTTTTGGTGCTGCAGCTAATGCTTTCAGCAATGGAATTGCATCTGAACTGCCATCAATCAAGGAAACCGGCCGACGGCATCGATCGCACTGGCCGCAAGGGGCAGTTAACTCCCCCACTGCAGCCAATAGGGCCTGCTGGCGGCATTGAGCTCCTTCAGCCACCGATTCCATCAAACGCAATTGCTGGTGGGATAACCGATTACGCAGCTTGCTGTCGGGATCTTTTGCAGCATTAATCGCCCAAGCGAGGCCACTGCGGTCGCCATCGCGAAACAGCACCACCACCTCAGCCGGTTTGCCATCACGGCCCGCCCGCCCTGATTCCTGCAAATAACCCTCAGGGCTTGAAGGCAGCTCCAGATGCAACACCAATCCCACATCAGGCCTATCAACACCCATGCCAAAGGCCACAGTGGCCACCAGCACAGGTTGTGGCTCCTGTTGAAACTGTTGTAAGGCGAGCAGCCTGCTTTCTGGATCCATGCCAGCGTGATAAGCAAGCACCGGCAAATTATGTTTACGCAATAGGTTTGCCCAGCGTTCAACCCCCCGACGGGTTCGGGTGTAAATCAACACTGCCCCACGGGCTGCTTGAGCCTTTTCCAATACTAGCTCAAGGGGATCCTCTGGTCGCCACAACATTTGATAAACAAGATTGGGACGCCTGGCTGAGCGAACCTGGATTAAGGGGCGCCGTAATTCCAAAAGCCGAATCACATCAGCCCTCACCCTCGCTGGGGCTGTGGCGCTTAAGGCCACCAGCGGCACTCCAGGGCACAGCTGCCGCAATTGGCCAAGCCGTCTGTAGTCGGGTCTGAAATCATGGCCCCAGGCACTGATGCAATGGGCTTCATCTACTGCTATCGCCACCAATTGCCCCTGATCGATTAGCTCCTCAAGTAATCGTCTGCAAGATTCACCTTTTAAACGTTCAGGAGCCAGATAAAGCAGCCTCAGATGGCGCTGTTGCAACTGCTGCTGCAGCTGTTGATGCTCCTCCTGGCTTAGGCCCCCGTGTAAACAAGCGGCAGCTATTCCTCTACGGCGCAGCTGGGCCACCTGGTCTTGCATCAAGGCCACAAGTGGTGAAATCACCACCACTAAGGCTTGGCGCACTAACGCAGGTAATTGATAACAAAGGGATTTTCCCGCTCCAGTTGGCAATACAGCTAAACAATCGCGACCAGAAAGCAAAGCTTCAACCACCTCCCTCTGGCCAGGTCGAAAATCGGTATGTCCAAAGCTGTTGCGTAGGGTTTCAATTAATAGATCCGCACTTGGCGGACTAATAACTAAACCTTCTTTCTTAGATCTGCTCACAGCCAAACCATACCGGCAATAAAACACCAAGCAAGTCTTATTTCATTGTTTTTGATCAGTAATTAGACCTGTGCCCTACATCTGTGCTCTACATCTGTGGAGGTTCCAAATGATCAGCTGCTTCCTCTACCAGTTGCAGCCTCAGTTTTTTTCCACCGGCCAATTCGCCAAGTGATACCCGAAGGTTGCTGCCACTAAGGGTTTCTAAACCCTGCAAGAGGCTGCGCAAATAGGGAGTACTACTGCCGCTTTCCAGCCAGAGCCGTTCATGCAAACCGCCAAGCCGGCGCCAGCTGGTGTGGAGTTTGAGCACCGCTTGCTCCAACTGCTGGGCCTGACCCACTACATCAGCTACTAAGCCGAGCATGTCTAGGCGCTGGGCCTCTTGCATCGCCTTTTCAAGATCGATGGATTCATGTTGCAGAGCCCGCACCGCAAGACCAGCTTCTGCGGCCTTAGTAAGCCAGCGGGCGGTGAGGGTTACGTTTTTGATCTGTTCAATCTCGGGTTCTTCCTGCAACACTCGCCGCAGGTCTTCCTGTTGTAATTCAGGCAAGCGGGCTAATTCCCGTACCAAAGGGGCTACCACTTTGGGGGGCAGCAGATTTTGTTGAGTGCGTTCACGAATGATCTGAGGCAACAGTTCACTGGTGGCAGAGGTGTATTGATCACTAAGGCGTCGCACCTGGGTGCGAGTTATTTGTTGGCCTTCATTGGCAGCCTCGCTGATCAATTGCTGCACCTCAGGGTCTGCTTGGGCGGTTTCAAGAAAAGCGCGTTTGGAAAAGTTATTAACGCTGGATTCCTCGAGCAAACCGCCGCCCACAAGGCTGTCGGCTGATTCCGAGAGCTGAATTAAGCCATAAGCCCTGGTTTTACTGATCTCCTGCTCCCGCAACCACTGCAAAAAGCCAGCACCTCTACCTTCGCCGCCGCGTTTCTCGCGATCTCTAACGGCGCCAAGAATGCGGCCACGCCAAATTTCAGTTTGAAGGTCAAAGCGATCACATAGCTCCCAGGCCTGCTCAAGGCGGGCATGGAATTCAATGCTGCTGAGGTCGTCTTGGCTTGGATCAGGCAGATCTAAGTGGAGCACCGGTGCTTCCATCGATGGGTTTGGTGCCACAACAAATCAAACAAAGGCCGCGACAAATCATGACGGGAGATCGGCAATGGGCTCTGGAGTAGGTAATTTCATTGAGACATCCCTAACACTGGCCCTGCGATGGCAATTTCCCGCGGCGACAAGGTGCGTATCAAGCGGCCTGAGTCTTACTGGTTCAACGAAGAAGGAACTGTTGCTTCCATAGACACCTCAGGCATCCGCTACCCAGTGGTGGTGCGCTTCGAAAAGGTGAACTACAACGGTTTCTCCGGCGTTGATGGCGGCATAAACACAAACAACTTTTCAGAAGCTGAGCTCGATCCTGCCTAAGGCGGGTGCCAGAACTTCCCGAGGTTGAAACTGTCCGCCGCGGCCTTCAGCAGCAGGTGGATGGTTTTGTGGTGCAAAGGGTGTGTGTATTGCGCAGCCGCGCGGTAGCAGCCCCCAAAGGGGACCCAGATGGCTTTGCTGCTGCCCTTAGCGGTTGCCGAATCAACGATTGGCAGCGGCGCGGTAAATATCTGATGGCAAAGCTTTCAAAGGGGGGCAGCCCCGCCGGTGAGTTAGGCGCTCATCTGCGCATGACCGGGCAATTCCAATGGCTAAAAGAAGGGGAAAAACCGCCTTGCGCTCACACAAGGGTGCAGTTTTGGGGTCACCATGGCCCCCACCAAGAAGCGCGCGAGCTGCGCTTTGTGGATCTACGCGCCTTTGGTGAATTGTGGTATGTGCCTTTTGGGGCAGCCACAGAACAAGTAATTACAGGCTTACAACGCCTTGGGCCTGAACCTTTTAATTCCACTTTCAATGCCACCTACTTAAAGCAGCGCTTTAAAGGATCCAGCCGGCCCATCAAAAATGCCTTGCTAGATCAAGCAGTGGTGGCCGGAGTGGGAAATATATACGCCGATGAAAGCCTTTTTTTAGCTGGCATTCAACCTCATAATCCCAGTGGCACGCTTTCTTTAACTCAACTAAAACAATTACATAGCTGCTTGCTAGAGGTGTTGCAGGCAAGTATTGGAGTTGGCGGCACCAGCTTCAGTGATTTTCGCGATCTAAAGGGCAATAACGGCAACTATGGAGGGGCGGCATGGGTGTACAGAAGAGGTGGTGAACCCTGTCGCAAATGTGGAACCCCCCTGCGGCGCGACAAACTGGGGGGCAGAAGCAGTCACTGGTGCCCAACTTGTCAACAATGAAGTATCAGCACTGAAGTGTCAGCACTGAATCCCAAAGAAGCCCTTATCAAAGTGATGGGGGCTATTCACAGCAGAGGCTGGTGTGATGGCACCGGCGGCAATTTTAGTTGCGTAATTCAACGGCAACCACTGCAATTATTGATGGCCCCCAGCGGGGTTGATAAAGGTAATTTATTGGCAACAGATTTGATTTGCGTAGATGAAAATGGCCAAGTGGTTGAAGGCGAAGGTAAAGCCAGCGCAGAAACATTAATGCACTTAGCAATTGTGAAACATTGCGGCGCTGGAGCTGTGCTCCATAGCCATTCGCAAGCTGGCACTTTGTTATCACAATGGGCATTAGCCAAAGGCCAGCTGGAATTAAGCGATTTAGAAATGCTTAAAGGCTTAGAAGGTATCGAGTGCCATAGCAGCAGCGTATTAATTCCAATTTTGGCTAATGATCAAAATCTGGCCCGTTTAAGCGCTGCGGCAATTGCACCACTGGCAACAGCACCTCAAGGAATATTAATTGCCGGCCACGGGCTATATGCCTGGGGGGTGGATTTATTTCATGCCAATCGGCATTTAGAAATCATTGAATTCCTTCTCGAGCAAAAGTGGCGCCAATTAATACTTCAAGGTTTAGGAATAAAAGCATGATTAGATTTGATAATTTAAAAGGTGTGGTTCTAGATATTGAAGGCACCACTTGCCCCCTAGATTTCGTTGTTAATAGTCTCTTTCCCTATGCTCGCCAAGCGCTACCAGGATTTGTTGCGGAGCATCGCCAAGACCCCCAACTCTCAGCTTTGTGGGAGGAGGTGGAACAAGCAATAACAGCAGAAACAGCTAAAGATGCACCTCAGGAAATTGAAGATTATTTGCAGTGGCTAATCGATCAAGACCGTAAATTCACACCCCTTAAAGATCTACAGGGCTTGATCTGGCAGCAGGGCTACAACTCCGGCAGCCTCGTGGCACCTTTATTTGATGATGTGGAGAGTGCTTTAAGAACTTGGCACCAGCAAGGCTTAATACTTGCGGTGTATTCCTCTGGTTCTATCGCAGCGCAACAGCTTTTATATGGCAATAGTATCGCCGGTGATTTGCGAGGTTTATTCACAAGTTGGTTTGATACCCGCCTTGGTTCAAAAGTAAATAGCCAAAGTTATATTGATTTAGCAAAACAACTTGCAATACCAGCAGCAAATCTTCTGTTTATCAGTGATGCCCCTGATGAATTAAAAGCAGCAAAAAATGCTGGCCTCCAAGTATGCGGAAGCCAGCGGCCAGGAAATGTTCAAATAATAAATAAAGACAGCTACGAAATAATAAAGAAATTCAGCGAATTAAAATTAACTAATTCGCTGAATTGATTGGGTGATTAATACTTATTAAAAGCTTAAAACAAGCCTAATGTTAAAGATTTGTCGATTGGCAAACAAGCGCCAATTCCAAGATAGATAGTAAAAAACGTACCGAATAAGAAAGCTGCCATCGCTACAGGGCGGCGGAAAGGATTCTGGAATTTGTTGAAGCTTTCGATAAATGGAACCAACATCAAACCAAGTGGAATCATGGTTTGCAGTGCGATACCAAGCAATTTATTTGGTACAACTCTGAGAATCTGAAAGACTGGATAGAGATACCACTCAGGCAGGATTTCGAGGGGGGTGGCAAATGGATCGGCTTTGTCGCCAAGCATTGCTGGATCAAGCACTGCGAGGGCAACTATGCAGGCGATAGTGCCAAGAATTACAACCGGGAAAATATATAAAAGATCATTTGGCCACGCAGGCTCACCGTAATAGTTGTGGCCCATACCTTTAGCTAATTTTGCCCTCAGCTTTGGATCGCTTAGATCTGGAGCCTTAAGAACGTGCATGGTAAAAATTTGGTGAAGTGGAACTGAACTGCAGAAAGCCTAGGAAATAACTAGCAACTTATAAGGGGCCTGAGATGCCTTGTTTACGAATCATAAGGAAGTGGGAAAGCATAAATACTGCAAGCAACCAAGGCAGCACAAACGTGTGAAGGCTGTAGAAGCGCGTAAGAGTTGACTGCCCCACGCTTTCGCCTCCCCGCAGGAGTTCCACCATGAAATCACCAACCACTGGCACCGCCGCAGGTACTCCGCTCACAATTTTTACAGCCCAGTAACCAACTTGATCCCAAGGCAACGAATAGCCGGTTACACCAAAGGCAACAGTGATCACAGCCATCGTTACACCTGTAACCCAGGTGAGTTCACGAGGGCGCTTAAACCCGCCGGTTAAATAAACTCTGAAAACGTGAAGTATCAACATCAACACCATCATGCTGGCGCTCCAGCGATGAACTGAGCGGATCAACCAACCGAAGCTCACATCAGTCATTAAGTACTGAACGGAGGTATAGGCCTCAACAACCGTTGGCTTGTAATAAAAGGTCATCGCAAATCCAGTGGCAAACTGGATCAGGAAGCACACCAAGGTGATACCACCAAGACAGTAAAAAATGTTTACGTGAGGGGGGACATACTTTGATGTCATGTCGTCAACGATGTCTTGGATCTCCAGACGTTCGTTGAACCAGTCGTAGACGGGGGAAGGATTCGCCATGCAACGAAGGAGAGTTTGCCCATTATCGGGTGTAGGTGAGAGTCTATAGACCGCCTTGATGCTGTTGTGACCTTCTTGCGCCCTCTGCTCCTGCGGTCATTAATACTGCGCTCAGCTTTATGCCTCCTGCTTTGGTTCGGCTGCTGGAATACTGCAACTGAGCCAAGCCAAGCCTTAAGCGATGAACAAGCACTAGTAGTTGATGTGTGGCGCCTGGTGAACGAAGCCTATGTAGACCCGGATTTTCAAGGGGTGCCCTGGCGCAAGTTGCGTCAAAAAGCGTTGGAAAAATCAATCCAATCCCGCGCCGATGCATATAACGCCATCGACGCAATGCTGGCCCCACTGCAAGACCCCTACACCCGTTTGCTGCGCCCGGAGGCATACAGCCAACTGGAAGCAGCAACTAAAGGCAGTGTTAGCGGAGTGGGATTACAACTTGCCTTGCAGCCAGAAACCGCCCAGGTGGTGGTAATTGCTCCAGTTGAGGATTCACCGGCTGCGGATGCCGGCCTCGATGATGGCACCCAAATTGTTTCAATTAATGGTGAAGCAACCACGCTGCTTGGCCTTGAAGGCAGCGCTGCTCTTTTAAGGGGTACCCCAGGCAGCACGGTGCACTTAGAGGTAATTAGCCCCAGCGGTGTAGCTCGCAGCCTTGATTTAGAGCGGCGCCCAGTGGATCTAAGGCCAGTGCGTAGCCGCCGAATTCGCGCCGGCGAACACACTTTGGGTTATTTACGTATTAGTCAGTTCAGCGAAACAGTTCCGGATGCCGTAGCAGAAGCTCTAACGGATCTGCAGGCCAAGGCAATTGAAGGCTTAGTGCTTGATCTGCGCAATAACTCTGGTGGCCTCGTTACCGCAGGGCTGGCGGTGGCAGACGATTTGTTGGCGGGTTCAGTAATTGTGGAAACCCAAGATCGCAATGGCATCAGCGAGAGGCGCCAGGCAAACCCTGACAGCATCTACAACGGCCCAATGGTGACCTTGATCAACGGAGGCACTGCAAGCGCTAGCGAAATCCTGGCCGGCGCCCTGCAAGACGATCAACGCTCCCCACTAATAGGGGCGCAAAGTTTCGGTAAAGGTGAAATCCAAACGATGATGGCCCTTGGTGATGGCAGTGGCCTTGCAATCACCGTGGCTCGTTATCTCACCCCCGATGGCCACCCAATTCAAGGGGTGGGGCTTAGCCCAAACCAGCTGTTATCAACCCCTGAACCCAAAGGCAGCAGCATGGGAAGCGATGAAGATCAATGGCTTCAGGCTGCAACAAGCCAACTGTTGCTTCAGCTCAACTAATGGCAAGACGCACTTATCACGATCCGCTCCACGGCGAAATTGTGCTCGATAGCGCCATACCAGCAGAAGCGATGGCGATGGCCCTCATCGAATCCGCACCCTTCCAGCGCTTGCGTCGAATACGCCAATTAGGGCCTGCTTTTCTTACCTTCCATGGAGCGGAATCAAGCCGTTTCACCCATTCACTTGGGGTATTGCAACTGGCTCGCCGCGCCCTAAAGCATCTTGAGCGCTTAACACCGGAACTTGAACAATATCGAGCCTTGCTTTATGGAGCTGCCCTGCTGCACGACGTGGGCCACGCCCCCCTCAGCCATTCCGGTGAAGAGATGTTTGGGCTGCACCATGAAACCTGGTCTGCCCGGTTAATCCTCGAACAGCAAACCCTGCGAGCACCGCTTGAAAGTTGCGTAGCTGGCAATGCAGAAGCGGTAGCTCAACTTTTAGAAAAAGGAACTGCCCCCCATCCAGCTATTGCGGCCCTTGTTAGCAGCCAACTCGACTGCGATCGCCTCGACTACATCCGCCGTGATAGCTACAGCACCGGCACCGCCTACGGCCAGCTGGATCTCTCACGCCTAATCGGCGCATTAGTTATCGCCCCAGATGGCCAACTAGCAATTCATCCACGCGGCCGCACAGCTGTTGAACATTATTTAGTAGTACGAAGCTTGATGTATGGAAGTGTCTACAATCATCGCATAAATATTGTTTGCAACTGGTTGTTGCAGCAAATTATTGTGCAGGCAAGGCGGCTGAGCCCTACAGAAATTTTCGCTGATTCGATAATGAACAAATGGCTTTGGCATATCGATAGCATTAACAGCGAGGAATATATTGCTAATGATGATTTACGCACTGGATATCATTTAATGCGCTGGCGCGAAGAAGGGCCGGCACCATTGCAAGAACTTTGCCAACGCTTGCTGGAAAGGCGCCTACTACAAGCCACCGATGTGCGCCACCTAACAAATGCAGACCGCTTAGGTGCCCTTGCCCTTGCCCAAAGGCTTGCTACAAAATCGGGCCTGAACCCAGAAATATGTTGCGGCCTTAGAGAAAGACGCAGCACTGGCTATCGCCCCTATGTGGGGGGTTTAAGGCTATGGGATGGCGAACACTTACAGGCACTTGAGCAGGTGTCGCCGTTGGTTAACAGCCTTAGCCATCCCCAGGAATTAGCCTGGGTTTTGCATCCAAGGGAGGTGCGTGCGGAGTTTCGGCGTCAATTACCGGCAGCAAACCCTTTGCCCTGAGCACAGCACTCACATCATCAAAATCAAGCCAGCGGTGATGGGCGATATTGCGCTGCTCCAACCAATGGCAGAGGGGTTCCCGAGCAAACACAAGATCAGCCACCTGGGCCATACCCAGATCTGTGATCGAGTCTCCAATAACCACATTTAAACCTCCGCCATATCTTGAAATCACCTGCTGCTTTGCAACCAATTCATCAGTGCTATAAAACTCGCTATGAAATCTCAGCCCCTCCCTGGGGTGACTCGTTACATGGGCAGCCACCAATTGCAGGAACCGGTGGCGATGGGGGGCCATCACTTTTTCTACAAGCGGCGTAAGCCCAGCAGAAACAAGCACAAACGGAATCTTTGCAGCTTCCAATTCATCAAGAAAAGGTAAAAAACCAGGCCGTGGTTGAAATTGGCCCATGTGGTTCACCATCTGCTCAAGATCATCTGGGGTTAGAGCTGTTGCTAAGAGCTCCATGCCCTGGCGCAAAGTGATTTCAAAGCAAAAAAGTTGCCTTTTTAGAGGAATCCACACCTGCGGGGCCACCGCCATTACCACTGCATCAAAAGTGTCCTCAGGGGTGATGGTGCCATCAAAATCGCAAAAAATAGTGGCAAATGGATTTGCCATAGATCAGAAGCAAGGGGTGGCACTAGCTTGAACTTTGCTGCAACACGCAGATGGTGGCGCGATTGATGGCAGCCAATTTTGAGGGATGGCCCCATAACCTTGAACTGGGTGCCTGGCAGCCTGGTGTATGCCCAAAGGAAAGCGTGCACAACGCCCTTGGCACGAAAATCTCTCCCGGGTTGATAGAACTGCATTGCAATGATTGGCCCCTTGATATTCCATTAATTAAGGCGATCCAACAACGCTTAAATAAGCAGGGCTTGATACTTAAACGCCTAACAACCACAGCTCCCACAACATTAGTGGCAGCAAAATCAATGGGTCTAAATTGTGAGATAGCCAGCGCTGATAGGCCTAATTTTCCTGTTGAAGAAGCAGAGCTAAAAGTGCATCAAGGCACCTTGAGGGCAGGGGATCATCTGGAAGTGGAAGGAAGTGTGTTGGTGCTTGGCGATGTGAATCCAGGCGCCAAAATAACTGCCACGAAACACATACTAATTTGGGGAAGATTGCGGGGAATCGCCCATGCGGGCTGCAGTGGCAATAGAGCCAGCCGAATTATCGCCTTACAATTGCGGCCGTTGCAATTGCGCATTGCTGATGCCGTTGCAAGAGGCCCAGAAGAAATACCAGCAGAGGGATATTGCGAACAGGCTGAATTAATAGATGGAGAAATAAGAATTAAATCAGCTGAACCAACTTTGCCAAGTTAGCGCTGGATAATGCCCAATCCCCCTAACAAACCCGCCACCGCCATAAAATATAAAGGTGATATGCGGCTAAATAACATAAAAGCACATACAATAAATGAAACAATATACGCGGGCCAATGATGATCGGCAGTGCGCAGAACCGTTAGGCCAACAGAAAAAAGTATACCCAAAGTTATGGGGCCTAAGCCACGCTCAAGTGCGACACGCAAAGGGGCATCCTTAAATTTGCTCCAGCTCAAAGCCGCTGCCACCATCAATAAGGTGGACGGCAACAAAACCGCCAGCTCAGCTGCCACACCGGTTGCTAACGCCCACCAAACCCCGTGGGGCCAACCAGCTCCTAAACCAAGCAGGCCAACAATCATGGAACTCGGGCCTGGGGCAGCTTCCGCCAGGGCATAGAGATCAGCAAATTGATTATTAGTAATCCAATGATAGGTATCAACTGATAAATGATGATATTCTTGGAGCAGTGTATTACCACCACCAAGGGAAAAAAGTGATAAACCAAGGAAGGTTTTAATCACCTGCCAAAAAGTATCAAACCCGCTCATGATTTATCAAGAGTTGATCCTTTTGCTCTAGGCCAATAGAGAGCAACCGCAACACTCCCACCCACTAACACAACAGGAATCAATTGGAAATGGGCAACCTGCAACGCTAAAAATGTGAGGAGTGCAAGCAAGATGGCGAGAGGATCTTTCCAGTATTCATGCAAGATTTTAAAACCCATAGAGAGGGCCATCCCAGCTGCTGCTGCAACCACGCCGGTGAGCACATGATCAACAGCTGGAAGGGAATGGCTTTTAAAGTAAAACAAGCCCAACAACATCAACAAACAAAACGGAACTATTAACATTCCTGCAATAGATGCAATCACTCCAGCTAATCCGCGAAACAAAGCTCCTATATAAACAGCCATGTTTATCTGATTTGGCCCAGGAAATAAACGCGCCACAGTAAGGCCCGTAAGAAAAGCCTCATTGTTCATCCAGCGGCGCTGCTCCACAACAATGCGCTGGCTCCAAGCAGATAAGCCACCGCCAAAAGCAGAGAGTGCCACCTGCAACATGCCCACAAAAAGGGCCCTGCGGTTAGGGGGAGAGGCAAGCATCAATCGTGAATGAAATTGGGATCAGGCGCCAATTCGCCCTGCTCATGGGAAGCAGGATCGAGCGGATCTGGAGGGCTGTATTTGCTGGCCTGCTGCCAATCAAAATTAAAAAATTCAACGCAGCGGGCAATCACCTCTGGAGCATCGGTTTCAATACCCAATTCACGCCGAATATCAAAAGCACTACGGTCTATATTCATTGAACCAATCAGAGCGCTTTTAGTATCAATAATAATCATCTTAACATGTAGTTTTAAATGCTTTTGCCGGCGAACTTTTACACCAGCACCTTCCATAATTCTAAGGCTAGAAAATGTATCGTAAATATCCCAATCTGAAATGCCATGCTTGCCACCACATAGAACTCTAACCTTCACACCCGATTTCGAGCAGTGATCAAGCGTTCAAGAATAACTGAATCAACATATTTAGGGTGCTGCACCCAGATACGTTCCTTTGCGGCATCGATCACGCGAGCCATTTGGCCCCGGCTGTGAAAACTACTCCAAACCAAACCTATAGATAAATCAGGAGAGAAGAAACTTCGCTGCCAATCAGCTTCAAAGCCAGCTATAACTTGATCGATCGCAACCTGTGCATAAGTAATAACGCCATAGTCGCGGGTTTCAGTAAAGTATTTATCAGAAAGGTTAAAAGTAGAAATTAAAGCAGCGGTATTGTCAACAACTATTGATTTCTCATGGGTTACAGGGAAAGAATCGCTGGTCCAGGCTACGTGGATGCCGGCAGCCTTTAATCGTTCAAAGGCAGCGTCGTTCCAGCGATCTCCCCCGGAAGTGTGGGGGTTGAGCATTACCCGAACGAGCACGCCGCGGGCCTGAGCTTGCAGCAGTGCTGCTTCAACGGCCTCGGATTCAAGCTTGAACTGCTTAAGCCGCAATTCATGGCGGGCCTGGGCAATGAAATTAAGGACCGCTTCAACCCCGTCATTTGGCATAACCAGGAGGGTTTGCTGATGACCCATGCTTGAAATGCCTGAATTCATCAAACAACCGTTCCGATTTCTGCACCAAGCTTGCACAGGAAAGCCAGGATCGGCTGTATTTTCGCAAGGTGCAATCAAACGGCCTTGAAATGGCTGTTTAAATTTCTTGACCGTTCATTCCCCGCGCACTATTCTTATTTGCTCAGGTAAGGGCGGGGTTGGCAAAACCACCCTCACCGCAAACCTTGGCATTGCCCTAGCCGCCCAGGGCATCAAAACAGCTGTGTTAGATGCAGATTTTGGTTTGCGTAATCTTGATTTATTACTTGGTTTAGAAAATAGAATTGTTTACACCGCCCAAGAGGTTCTGCAGGGCAATTGCCGCCTAGAGCAAGCGATGGTGAAACATAAGCTCGAACCCAATCTCGCCTTGCTTCCTGCTGGTAATCCACGAATGCTTGAATGGTTAAAGCCAGAAGATATGCAAAAAATTGTAGAACTAATAAAACCAACGTTCGACATAATTTTAATTGATGCACCCGCTGGTATTGAGGATGGGTTTAAGAATGCTGCCGCAGCGGCTGAGGAGGCAATTATAGTTACAACACCTGAAGTATCAGCAGTGCGAGATGCAGATAGGGTGATTGGTTTATTAAATACAAGGGGAGTAACCCCAATCCAACTAGTGCTTAATCGGGTAAGGCCAAAAATGATGGCGAATCAAGAGATGCTTGGCGTATCCGATGTTACCGATATTCTCGCACTTCCATTAATCGGCTTAATTTTAGAAGATGAGCAGGTAATAGTTAGCACAAACCGTGGAGAACCATTAACTCTTGGTGCAGGCAAATCACCAGCAGCTATTGCCTATCGCAATATCGCAAAACGTTTGCAAGGTGAAATTATTCCTCTACCTGATCCCAGCCAAATGAATAAAGGATTACGGGCAAAAATGCGGCAACTATTACAAACAAAAATCTTTTAAGGAAATGACAATACTTGATTTGATTGATAAATTGCTTGGCCGGCAGCCCGCGAGCGCAGCCACTGCAAAACAAAGGCTGCAACTTGTTTTAGCCCATGATCGTAGCGATCTAAATCCAGAACTTCTTCAACGAATGCGGAAAGAAATTCTGGAGGTTGTTAGTAGATATGTGGAGCTGGATCTTGATGGTGGTGATGTAACGCTGGAAACAGAGGAGCGCACCACTGCGCTAGTGGCAAACCTACCGATCCGAAGAGTAAAGGAAAGCGCTCTACTGAGCCTTACCAAGAAAGACCCTGAGCTGGAACAGATAGAAAGCGGTGAGATATAATATTT
>NZ_CEXBMR010000037.1:12945-18922 GCF_982614295.1 Synechococcus sp. | reverse complement strand
ATTTAACCAGCTGCGAAGCAACGGTAAACTTAGGCCAATTACATTACTAATACAGCCTTCTATACGTTCAATCATTAATCCGCCGCGACCTTCCACAGCAAAACAGCCAGCGCATTGCAACGGTTCACCAGTTGCTACATAGGCAATAATTTCCGCCTCTGTTACTGCTGCAAATTGCACCTTAGTGCTAACAATTGCCCTATGTTCTTCGCCGCCATTCGGCAGCCAACAATGGCCCGTATGCAACACCCCCCAGCCACCGGTCATACGCTGCCAGCGGCTGATGGCATCAGCTGCATCTTTTGGTTTGCCAAATATCTCCCCATTAAATTCAAACATTGAATCGCAGGCCAAAATACCAAGACCAGGGAGATTTAGCGGTTTTTCATTTAACAGAATTTGTTGCACTGCTTTGGCTTTAGCTGCTGCGAGTTCTTGCACTAATTGCAAAGGGTTTGGATTTTGGATCGCATCTTCATCCACACCGCTTACTTGAACGCGATGCGGTATTGCAGCCTGCTCCAGCAGCCGACGGCGGGAGGGGGAAGCAGAAGCGAGTAGCAGTTCCATCAACAGGATTGTTTAGGGTTGATTTATGCAAAGCAGTTCTAATTCCAGCTGTAGCTCCCATTCCTTGGCGCGTGCGGCAGAAGCATTGCGCTGCCTACCTTTACGGCGTTTTTTTTATGAACTCGCTGCTGCTGAACCGCTGAGCAGCCAGCAGGTGTGCGCAAATGCCAGCTGTTACCAAAATCCACTTACAACTGATGCCGCAGAAGATATCTTTTGTTGGCTAATTAAACTTGGCGTATTACGGCGAGAAGTGGATGGTCAGGGGCTTACCCATCGGGTGCGCTTAACCCCTATGGGTACCCAATTACTTAACCAGTGGCCAACTGAAATCCCCTCAGCTACAAAACTACGCCGCCTACGCCATTGGGTTAGGCGCCATTGGCCGCGGCTTTGAAAACCGTTAATCAACTCGCCCCATTGATGGTGCTTGGCACCAGTAGTGGGGCTGGAAAATCATTAATGACCACTGCCCTTTGCCGGCTCTTGCAGCGTAATGGCGAACAGCCAGTGCCCTTTAAGGGGCAAAACATGAGCAATAACGCTTGGGTAGATCAAAGTGGAGGCGAGATGGCCTATTCCCAGGCATTGCAAGCCTGGGCAGCAGGTTTAGAGCCTCATCACAGCATGAATCCAGTGCTGCTAAAACCACAAGGCGACAGCACCAGTGAATTAATCCATATGGGGCAATCGGTGGGGCTAGCCCGCGCCGAGCACTATTACCGCGATTGGTTTAAACCGGGCTGGGCAGCAATTCGCAGCGGCCTTAGCCATTTGGAAACCGCATTTCCAAGCGGCAGGCTGGTGCTGGAGGGGGCTGGCAGCCCCGTGGAGGTAAACCTGCAATCCCGCGATCTAACAAATTTGCGCTTGGCCCAATTTCTACGGGCCCGCTGCATCCTGGTGGCAGATATTGAACGGGGTGGAGTATTTGCTCAGTTGGTTGGCACCTTGGGCTTATTACGAACGGTGGAGCGGCCACTGATTCGGGGGCTGCTGATCAACCGTTTTCGCGGCCGCCGCGAACTTTTTGATGAAGGCCGCCGCTGGCTTGAGCAAAACACCGGGATTCCGGTATTAGGGGTGATGCCTTGGCTTGATGAACTATTTCCGCCGGAAGATTCACTTGATCTCCTAGAGCGTGGTAAACGCAAAGCAAGCGCCGAAATTGAAATTGTGGTGATTAAGTTGCCATCACTTAGTAATTTTTCTGATCTGGATCCTTTAGAAGCTGAACCAAGCGTGCAGCTTCGATGGCTAACGCCTGGTGAACCTTTAGGAAATCCAGCAGCTGTTATCTTGCCCGGCAGCAAACAAACTATGACTGATTTAAAGCAACTGCAAAAAAGTAATATTGCAGCTGAATTACGTAATTATGTAAACAATGGCGGCCATATATTTGGTATTTGTGGTGGCATGCAAATGCTGGGTAAGCGCTTGAATGATCCCGATGCTTTAGAAGGTAAAGATATTAATAATTCATCCCAGGCTGGCCTGGATTTACTACCGCTTAAAACTGATTACGGCTGCATTAAAGCATTGCAACAACGTTACAGTAATGCCCTATGGCCGAGGGGGGGAATACAGATTGAAGGTTTTGAACTTCATCGCGGCAGCAGCAGTTCTATTTGCACAGAAGCTGAGCCGATATTCCCGATAGCAAGCGATCCAGATTTGGGATATTGGTTGCCCTATGGCAGCTTTGGCGGTGTTGTGGCAGGCACCTATTTGCATGGAATATTTGAAAATGGAATTTGGCGGCGCTGCTGGTTAAATCAACTACGCAAACGTAAAGGCTTGGCTTTATTAAGTGAACAACAAGCGCACCACCGCAAGCAGCGAGACCTATTGCTTGATCGCCTCGCTGATGCCTTTGAAGCCCATGTAAATATTGAACCTTTACTTAGGCCTTAAATGACTGCTATTCCAAATAAAAAGATTGCAATCACAATCCGATGGCCCAACGGCTTGATAAGCCAAGCAAAGCCGGGAGACGATTGGTTGGTATTGGCAAGAGCAGCTGAAAACCCAATCCCTACAGGGTGTCTTGGCGGCAGCTGCGGGGCATGTGAAATAGAAGTTAATGGAAAGGTGATCAGGGCTTGCATCAGCTCAGTTGCCAGTGATAGCAGCAACTGCCTGCAGGTAGAATTCGCTAATGATCCCCATTGGTAGATTTATAATTAGCCACCTTAAATGCCAGTTTGCAATTGAATTAAGCCTCCCCCTAATAACACTTCTCCGGCGTAGAACACCGCCGCCTGGCCAGGGGTAATTGAAAATTGCTCCTCCTTAAATTGCAATTGGCAAGAGCTATCCGATAGCGGGGTGAGGATCGCTAATTCAGGCGCACTGCGATAACGCACTTGCACTTCAACTTCAAAAGCTTCCAATGGCGCAGCAATCGAAACCCAATTAAGTGCCGCCACCGTGCAAAAACTACGGCCCGCATCTTTACGGCACGCCACCACCACCTGATTCATCGCAGCATCAAGCCGCACTACATGCAACGGCTCGCTCCATGCCACCCCCAGGCCCTTGCGTTGGCCGATTGTGAAATGCTCAATGCCATCGTGCTTACCCACCACCGTGCCATCAGCAAGCACGATTTGACCCGGCCGCTCTGGCAGGTATGCATCAAGAAAAGCTTTCATCGAGCCGTGGTGATCAGCTAGGCATAAATCCTGGCTTTCAGCTTTTGTAGCAGTGCGTAAGCCCAAACGGCTGGCCTCCCGCCTCGTATCTATTTTGGTGAGCTCGCCAAGGGGAAAAACCAAACTTGAAAGGATTGTTTGCGGTAGATCGTATAAAAAATAACTTTGATCTTTATGGCTATCTAAGCCTCTAAGTAACTGGGTGCGGCCATTGCTGCAATAACGCAAGCGGGCGTAATGACCGGTGGCTAAGCGCTTAAGCCCCCGTTCTTTTTCAGCCCAAGCGAGCATCGGGCCAAATTTCACCGCACGATTGCAACGGGAACAAGGCAAGGGCGTAAGCCCTGCAACATAGTTATCCAGTAAAAATTCAACTATTTCTTTTTTAAAAACTTCGCGTGAATCCACCACGTGATGGGGAACCGCAAGGGATTCGCAAAGGGCTGCAGCATCAACTAACCCCTCGGCGCAGCAGGCACCTTTACCACTCATAAGCCACAGGGTGAGGCCTTCCACCCGCCAGCCGGCCGCCTGCAACAGCGCAGCGGTGAGGGAACTATCAACACCACCAGAAAGGCCAACGGCAATCGCTTTTTCACCAGGGAAGCTACGCAAACGCTCAAGCGCTGCCTCCACAGCAGGCGATGGAGCTGCAAAAGGAGCAACAAAAGTGCTGGGTGATGAAGCTGTCATGCAGCTGAAAAGCCCATTTGTGTTGATTTTCCCTTGCAAATCTAAAAGGTTACTGAAAACACATCCCTAAACCCAAAAAGCGTAGGAGTGTTGTTGCCAATCAAGGAACTTCTCAATGACGGCCACCTCGCTCTCAGTTGCAGAGAGCAGCCGCAAAAGGGGCAACGACCCCATCAGCTGGTATTTGGCAAGCATCGGCAGGGTTCCTCTTCTTACTCCTGCGGAAGAAATTGAGTTGGGCAATCAGGTGCAAACCATGATGCTGCTGCTCGAAAAGGGAGAAGAAAGCTTCACCCTCCACGAAAAAAAGCTTGTGCGGGTGGGTCGCCGTTCAAAAGAACGGATGATGAAGGCAAACCTGCGTTTGGTGGTGAGTGTTGCCAAAAAATATCAAGGTAAAGGCATGGAGTTGCTGGATCTAATCCAGGAGGGTTCTTTAGGCCTTGAAAGAGCGGTTGAGAAATTTGATCCCACCCGCGGCTACAAATTTTCCACCTATGCATTTTGGTGGATTCGCCAAAGCATGACCCGCGCCATCGCTTGTCAATCCCGCACCATCAGGCTGCCGGTGCATCTCAGCGAAAGACTTGCAATTGTGCGCAGAGTAACGATGGATCTAGCCCATAAATTAGGGGCCATGCCTAACCGCAGAGAGATTGCAGAAGAGATGCAGATTGAAGTGGAGGAGCTAGATGGCTTGCTGCGTCAATCCCTTACCACCTCCAGCCTGGATGCCCCCATTAGCGGTGATGAAGGCCGTAGTTTTCTTGGCGATTTAATAGCCGATACCCGTCAAGAAGAACCCCTCGATGCGGTGGAAAGACGCATGCATCACGAACAGTTGGGTCGCTGGCTCAACTACCTCACCGATCAGGAAAGGCAGGTATTGGAATTGCGTTTTGGCCTATCCGGCGAACAGCGGCACACCCTTGCTGAAATCGGCAGGCTGATAGAAGTATCTAGAGAGAGAGTGCGTCAAGTGGAATTAAAAGCATTGCGTAAACTTCGCAATCTCACCCGCAAAGTGCCATCTCAGCTTTAATTTAAATTGGGTTGATTAATACTTAATCTTCTGCCCACACATAACGTGTTAGTTCATTTGGATCGGGCTCTGGAGCGGCTAGAGCAAATTCCACGGCGTCTCTTACCTCGTTATCAATTTCTTCATCGATATCTGCTAGATCAGCAGCATTAGCTAGGCCTTGCTGCTGCATAAAGACTGAAAATTGCTTAATCGGATCTCGATTAGTCCAAAACGCCTTTTCTTCTGGATCCCGCAATTCATCTGGATCCGCCAAGGAATGGCCGCGGAAACGATATGTGAGGCATTCCAACAAAGTAGGGCCCTCTCCAGCCCGGGCACGCTCAAGCGCCCTTTGCGTTGCAGCGCGCACAGCCAATACGTCCATACCATCCACCTCTTCTCCGGCCATGCCAAATGCACTGGCTTTGCGCCAAATCTCGGTATCACTAGTGGCACGATGATGGGCCATTCCGATTGCCCATTTGTTGTTTTCCACCACAAATAAGATCGGTAATTTCCACAGAGAAGCCATATTTAGGCATTCATAAAATTGACCGATATTGCAGGTGCCGTCACCAAAAAAAGCAGCCGTAACAGCATTGCTAGTGCTGTCACCCAAAGCATCACGCTTATACCTACTTGTAAAGGCAGCGCCTAGGGCTACCGGAATGCCTTCACCAATAAAGGCATAGCCACCAAGCAGGTGATGTTCCTTTGAAAAAAGGTGCATTGATCCACCTCTACCTTTGCTGCAACCGGTTTCTTTGCCAAATAATTCACTCATCACCTCCCGAGCAGGCACCCCTGCGCTGAGGGCATGAACGTGATCGCGATAGGTGCTGCAAAACCAGTCGTGCTGGGTTTTCATCGCCTTAATTACGCCGGTTGCAATCGCTTCTTGGCCGTTATATAAGTGCACAAAACCAAACATCTTGCCGCGGTAGTACATTTCCGCGCATTTATCTTCAAATCTGCGGCCCAGCACCATATCGCGGTAGAGCATTAAACCCTCTTCCCGCTTCAGCTCTGCACCGAG
>NZ_CEXBMR010000037.1:0-12845 GCF_982614295.1 Synechococcus sp. | reverse complement strand
GGGTAGAGCCTGCGGCAGCAGCGGTTTCGCTGGTCATGGCACCCTGGCCCCATTAAAAAACAAACTTTACCGTTGAACCAACGTAAACTTCGAGCCTCTTAAAGCATCCAGCACTTGGAGCTACCCCTCGACCATTTTCGTTTGCTGGGAGTAAGCCCCGTAGTTGCCAGTGATGGCGTATTGCGCACCCTGCAACAACGCTTAGATCGCCCCCCCGGCCCAGGCTTTAGCCAAGAGGGCCTTAATGCTCGCGCTGAGTTATTGGAACTCAGTGCAAATCTTTTAGCGGATGAAGAACGGCGTCAAAACTATGAACGCTTGGTTACCGAACAAACAAACGAAAGCGCCGGCATTTTTCCAGCTCTTGATATTCCCTCCAATTTGGAGGTGGGCGGCTTAATTCTATTAATGGAATCAGGCCAAGCAATTGAAGCTTTTGAAGGGGCCCGCAAGGCCCTGCAGCCGCCCCAGGCACCAGCGCTCGGCAGCAGCAGGGAACTAGATCTCTCGCTACTTGCGGCCTTAGCTTGCCAGCAGGGGGGCAGTGAACGGAAACACGAACGCCATTACGAAACAGCAGCTCTGTTGCTGCAACAAGGAATCCAGTTACTGCAACGCATGGGGCAGCAACTTGAGCGGCGTTTAGCGCTTGAAGCGGATCTTCAAGCCTTACTGCCTTATCGGGTGCTCGATTTATTGAGTAGACCCCTCACCGAAAGCCTCCAACGGGAGCTGGGTTTGCAGTTGTTGCAGGAATTGATCAATCGCCGCGGTGGGCTTGATGGTGAATTGGATCCCAGTTTTTCCCAGGAAGCTTTCCAGGCTTTTTTCCAACAAATACGTAATTTTCTAACTGTTCAAGAACAGATTGATTTGTTCTTAAAAATGGCTGAAGCCGGTTCGGTTACAGCTGATTTTCTTAGTGCCTATGCCCTCACCGCCTCTGGATTTGCGCAACGCAAACCAGAAAGGATTGAAGCGGCTTTAGAACGATTAAAAACCCTCCATGAAGTGGGGGTGGAGCCGGAAATTGCCTGCTTGCAATTACTTCTTGGTAATACAAAAGCAGCGGAATTGCATTTCCAACGCGGTAGCGACCCTGAATTGGAACATTGGGCTAAAGAACAGGGCGATGATCCCTTAGCTGGTGTTTGCGCTTATTGCCGCGATTGGCTGGAGCGGCAGGTTTTGGCTTGCTACCGCGACCTAGAAGCAGATCCTGACCTTGAAGCATATTTCGCTGATCGCGATGTGCAGGCCTATGTGGAGCGCAGCGATCGCCGTCGCCTGCATGGCCTTGAGCCGCAACATGAGCCCATCACTAATTTTGAATTCATACCAACCCCCAGTGCTGATGAACTGGAAGAACTCTTAGATAATCCCGCCGCTGAAATTAAACAATTACCCCAACTAAATCTGCAGGAACGTGTGCAGCAGGCCAAAACCTGGTGGGAAACTCGCCGCTGGAGCCGCAATCAACGCTGGTTAGCCATTGGGCTTGCCATGGTTGCCACAAGCGCAATCGGTTTAAACCTCGGACGCAAACAAGAGCAAGCTCCAGTTATTCCGAAAGAAGCTCTTCTGCTGCCACCGCCGCCGGTTGCTGTATTGCCTAGCGCAGAACAACTGCCAAACCCGGAAAAGTTGCCAAGCCCGGAAAAACCACCAAACCCAGAACAAGCAACCCGTGAGGTGCTCGAGCAATGGCTAGAGGCAAAAGCTGATCTGCTAGCAGGTGGCAATGATCAAGCGATCTTAAGCAAACTAGCTTCCGCCAAACTCGTTAATAATGTTGTTGATAATCGTGCTGCCGATGCAAACCAGGGCCTTAGCCAACGGATATCCGCCAAAATTGAAAAATTCAATGTTGTAAGTAACAGCCCAATTCGCCTCGAAGCGCAAGTTGAGATTCTGTACTCAGAAGATTTGCTTGACGCAAAGGGCAAGGCTTTAAAACAAGATGCCGCCATTACCTTAAATAACACCTATGTGTTTATTCGCCCAAATCCGAAGCAGGCGTGGCAGCTGGCGGATTTTCGTTCTAGTAATTAAGGAGCTAATTGATGTTTGAAGAACTTTCCCAGCGCTTTGAAGATGCCGTTCGCGGTTTGCGCGGCCAAGGGGCTATCAGCGAAAACAACGTAGATGCCGCACTAAAAAGTGTTAGGCGTGCACTGATTGAAGCTGATGTGAGCCTGCAGGTGGTGCAGGATTTTGTTGCTGATGTGCGCAGCAAAGCCCTTGGCGCTGAGGTGGTGCGCGGTATCAGCCCCGACCAACAATTTATCAAGTTGGTGCACAACGAATTAGTAGAGGTGATGGGGGGTGCGAATGCGCCTCTGGCTCAAGCAGCAACAAAACCAACAGTTGTTTTAATGGCAGGCCTGCAGGGGGCAGGTAAAACAACAGCCACCGCGAAATTGGGGCTGCATTTAAAAGAACAGGGCCGTAAGGCATTGCTGGTGGCAGCCGATGTGTACAGGCCAGCCGCCATCGAGCAGTTACAAACCTTGGGGCGGCAAATCGATGTGGAGGTATTCAGCCTTGGGGCTGATCAAAAACCAGAAGATATTGCTGCTGCAGGGGTTGCCTATGGCCGCGAGCAGGGTTTTGACACGGTTGTTGTAGATACCGCCGGCAGGCTCCAAATCGATACGGCGATGATGGCTGAGATGGTGCGTATCCGCACTGCCGTAACACCGGATGAAGTGTTGCTGGTGGTGGATTCAATGATCGGCCAAGAGGCGGCTGAACTCACACGCTCCTTCCATAACCAGGTGGGTCTTACTGGTGCTGTACTCACAAAATTGGATGGCGATAGCCGCGGTGGCGCCGCTTTATCGATTCGCAAGGTGAGTGGTGCGCCGATCAAATTCATCGGCACCGGTGAAAAAGTAGAAGCTCTACAACCTTTCCATCCAGAGCGGATGGCTAGCCGCATCCTTGGCATGGGCGACGTTCTCACCTTGGTGGAAAGGGCGCAAAAGGAAGTGGAAATTGCCGATGTGGAAAAGATGCAGCGCAAGCTGCAAGAAGCCTCATTTGATTTTTCCGATTTCGTTCAACAAATGCGCTTAATCAAACGCATGGGCTCCCTAGGGGGGTTGATGAAAATGATTCCAGGCATGAACAAAATCGACGATGGCATGCTCAAGCAAGGGGAAGCCCAGCTCAAACGAATCGAAGCAATGATCGGCTCGATGACGCAACAAGAAAGAGAAAATCCCGATCTTTTAGCCTCTCAACCCTCGCGTCGCAAGCGCATCGCGGTGGGTAGCGGCCATAAACCCGCAGAGATGGATAAGGTGCTTGCCGATTTCCAAAAGATGAGGGGCTTCATGCAACAGATGAGCCGAGGCGGCGGAATGCCCGGAATGCCAGGAATGCCAGGAATGCCCGCTATGCCCGGTATGCCAAATATGGGGGGGCAAAAAGCACCAGGGAAACCAGCAAAGGCCTATAAACCAGAAAAAAAACGCAAAGGCTTCGGCCAGCTCTAACCTCCACCAGTTATGGTGGATGATCCCTGTTTACGCCCACTTAGTCACGATGATCAAGCTCCGCCTGAAGCGTTTCGGTAAAAAGAGGGAAACGAGCTTCCGGATCGTGGCTTGCAATAGCACCAGCCGCCGAGACGGACGTCCGCTCGAGGAACTGGGTTTTTACAATCCGCGCACCAATGAAACCCGCCTTGATACAGAGGGCTTGCGTCGTCGCTTAGATCAAGGCGCCCAACCATCAGACACCGTAAGGGGACTGCTGGAAAAAGGCGGAATGATTACAAAAACTATTCGCGCTGCTGAAACCGTTGGTAAAGCAAAACAAGCTGCTGCCCGTGAAGCAGAGCTAAAAGCAGTAGCAAAAGCAGCAGCAGAAGCAAAAGCGGCTGAACTTGCCGCCGCAGAAGCCGCCAAAGCAGAAGCTGCCGCTGCGGCTGCCGCAGAATCAGAAACACCAGCAGAAGCTGCTCCAGAAGAAGCCTGACCCCTCCTCCCATGGAAGGGCAGGAGCGCAAACGCTTCGCGATTGATCTACCAAATCAAGCAGCTGCTTTATCCCTTGCCGGCGAAGCAGAAGCAAATCTGCGGCGCATCAGCGAATTAACCGGAGCCCAATTGGTACTAAGGGGTTTGCAGCTTCATATAGATGGCAAGGCGCAACAACTTGAGCAGGCAGCTGCAGTAGTTGAATTGCTTAGGCCCCAATGGATTGAAGGTGAATTCATTAGCGCCGCTGATCTAGATACCAATCTTCAGGCTTTAGCAAGCGGTAGAGGCGCTGAACAACGCCAATTGAACCAGCAGGTATTAGCCCGCAGCCAAAGTGGAAAATTACTAAGACCACGCACTTTGCGGCAGCGCAATTATGTGGAGGCGATGCAAAACCATGAACTCACCTTGGCGCTTGGCCCTGCAGGCACTGGTAAAACTTTTCTAGCGGTAGTGCAGGCGGTGCGCTGCCTGCAGGAAAGAAGAGTGGAGCGCATAGTGCTTACAAGGCCAGCTGTAGAAACAGCAGTAGATCCCCACCTGCGACCTCTCTACGACGCATTTCATAGTTTGCTCAGCCCAGAACGCACCACTGCATTAATTGATAAAGGTGTTATTGAGGTGGCTCCTTTGGCCTACATGCAAGGGCGCACCCTGGCTGATGCATTCATCATCCTTGATGAAGCGCAAAACACCACCTGCGCCCAGATGCAAATGCTGCTCACCCGCCTTGGTGAAAATTCACGCATGGTGGTGGCTGGTGATCCAAGCCAAGTAGATCTTCCCCATGGCCAAGATAGTGGCCTTGTGGAAGCGGCAAAACTACTAGAAAACCAAGAAGGAATTGCAATTTGCACCCTTACTGCAGCAGATGTGGTGCGTCACCCTTTGGTGCTGGAAATAGTGGAGGCATACGCCAACAAGCGGCGGTGATCCGCACACCAATAGGTGTCAAAAGCCCCTTAAGGCTGGCAGCATATAAAGGTAATTAATCAGGAAGTGCCATGCCGGCCAGCAGTAATTTCAGAGAAGCGATCCGGGATGCTCAAAGCAGCGCCCTTGTTGGTCCCAATGTTGTAAATCGCGCCTTGCCCTATGTGGGCGGCGGCATGGTGCTCACCTCAGTTGGAGTGCTTGGCGGTTTAACAATGATTGCAACACCAATTTTTATGCCCCTGTTTTGGGTGGCATTGATTGGTAATTTTGTCCTATTTTTTGTAGCTCAGAATGTAGCACTTAAAGGCAATAACGCCACTGCACTGCCCCTTTTGGCGGTTTACAGCTTGGTAACTGGGTTCACTATAAGTGGCCTTGTAGCTATGGCGATCAGCAGCCCTGCAGGTGTTGGTGGAGTAGCAATTGCAGCCCTATCAACCGGGATCACATTTGTGATTGCTTCTGTTGTGGGACGCCGCATGAGCGACAGCGTTGGCCAAGCCCTAACAGCGGTGGTGGGTTTGGGGATTGTTGGCCTATTAATTGCGATGGTGGTGCAATTTATTGGTGGTATATTTGCCCCTGGAATGTTTATGGGCGGTGGTTTTGAATTAATGATTGCCGGTTTTGGTACGGTGATCTTTATTGGTGCAGCATTCGTTGATTTCTATACAATGCCGCGCACTTACAATGATGATCAATATCTAGCGGGTGCTTTGGGCATGTATCTAACTTATGTAAACTTATTTATTTTCATTCTGCGTTTAATCATTGCCCTAAACGGTGGTAGCCGCCGCGATTGATTTAATCTCAATTTATTAATCAGCTACTGATAACACAGCCGCCTTAATGGCGGCTTTTTGTTCGTCGTCGTATTGCCAGCGATCCAAAAAAGCAACATCGCTACCAATACCATCTGTGGCAGCAAGCAAAGTTTCAAGCCTGATTTTTACCGCTCCAGATTCTAGATTTTGCAGCAATTCTCGGCTGCGGCGTTGCACTCTTTCTGAACCTAAGCATTGATCTTCTGCGCCAACGCGCCGGTGATAAACAGCCATAGCGGTGCTCATAGCTAAATTACGGGCCGTTAAATCCACCACTTCTTCCCCTGCAGCCCTGAGGGCAATCAGTAATGGTTCAGGTAATCGATCCATCAATGGATTTTCTGCTGGCAAACTCACCACAAAGAAACCGCGGGCGCCATCACGGCTTGTGAGCAACTGCGCAACCTTATCTGCCAGCACCTCATCGCTGAGATCGCCCTGCTCCCAGGTGCCACACCAGAGGGCTGCTGCTTCCATTGCTGCTTCAAAACTCATCGCAAAAGCTAAAACTATTCACCAAGGTTATGGGGTTTAAGCACTGCCTTGCTCAAGCCAGCACACTAGGTAGATGCAGATTCCAATACCGGCAACTGAAGATGTGCTTTGGAGCCCAACGCCAGAGGGCTTTCGCTCGGGATTTGTTGCCTTGATCGGGAGGCCCAATGTGGGTAAATCCACCTTGTTAAACCAGTTGGTGGGCGAAAAAGTAGCGATCACCTCACCGGTAGCCCAAACCACCCGCAATCGCCTTAGGGCAATACTCACAACCGCCACAGCGCAGCTTGTATTACTAGACACGCCTGGAATTCACAAACCGCATCACCTACTAGGTGAAAGGCTTGTGCAAACAGCACGCAACAGCATTGGCGAAGTGGATGTGGTGCTTGCTTTGATGGATGGCAGTGTGCCGCTTGGACGCGGTGATCAGTTTGTGCTTGATTTACTAAAACAAATACGTCAACCGGTATTACTGGGTCTTAATAAACAAGATCTTGTTAATACAGAAGAACAACAAGAATTATTTAATAGCTATCAAGATGCTTTACCAGAAGCGCCATTATTACCATTTAGCGCCACTACAGGCGATGGCTGCAGTGCCTTGGTAGAAGCATTAGAACCATTGCTGCCCCTAGGGCCAATGTTATATCCAGCTGGCACAATCAGCGATCAGCCAGAAAAACTGCTTTTGGCAGAACTAATACGCGAACAGGTTTTGCATCTAACAAGGGAGGAAATTCCCCATTCGGTAGCAGTGCAGATCGAACGGTTAGAGGAAGATGGGCCACGCACCGCAATTCTTGCCACCGTGATGGTGGAACGCAGCAGCCAAAAGGGAATACTTATCGGCAAAGGCGGTGCCATGCTCAAAGCAATCGGCACCGGAGCCCGGCTGCAGATGCAAAAAGTATTTGATGGGCCGGTATATCTAGAATTATTTGTGAAGGTGGTGCCCCATTGGCGCCAGAAACCAGGCAGGTTGGCGGAACTCGGCTACCAAGGGGAATAAGGGGCGGGGAATCAATTTAAAAACTATAATCAAATAAAAATCAATACTTAACCAAAGCTTGATTTTTTCTTATTCCACACATAATAAATTAACACTTTAATAAAAGAAGTTAAATTTCCAAAATGTCCAATCATATTTCGATGGAAAGCCTCAGCACATTGTGATTATCTGCTGGCGGAGCAGAGATCAGTGCTTATCACAGCTCTGCAAAACTTGTATTCACCATAGGAGGTACTAATAAATTATCAGTAGTAGATTTCAGCAATCCTTTTGCTCCAGCCCTCAAAGAAGTAATTAGCTTGATCGGCAATACAAATAGTGTTGCTGTAAACAAAAATGGACTTGTAGCTGTCGCTTTAGAGGGAGAAGGTGAAGGGAAATATGCGCCGGGAAAAATTAATTTTTTCACAGTTTCAGGAACGGGCAGCAGCGCGAAGATAACTGCAGCAGGCTCAGTTGTTGTTGGTGTTCTTCCCGATTCAATTGCATTTACTCCTGATGGCACCAAATTAATTGTAGCCAACGAAGGAGAACCCAATGAGCTTTACACAATTGACCCCGAAGGATCAATTTCAGTAATTTCAATCAATGCAACATCTCCAGGTAGTTCCACTGTTTCATCAATTGGATTCACGAATTACAACGGCCGAGAAGCTGAATTAAGATCATTAGGCATCCGAATCACAGGGCCAGCTGGTACAACAGCAGCCAAAGATCTAGAACCTGAATATGTTGCGGTTAGCCCAGATGGAAGCAAAGCCTACATTACTTTTCAAGAAAATAATGCACTTGGCGTAGTCAATCTAAGTGGTACAGGTTCTCCATCATTAGCTTCTTTGCGCAGCCTAGGTGTTCAGGATTATGTCAGGGGACAAGCCAGTATCACTAACTACAAGGTAAATATTGCTAGCCCTGGCACCACAAGCGCAGGGGCAATAGTTCCAGGTGGTGGACTGTCAGGTCTATTCTATACAGGCACAGATTCATTGGGCAGATTAACATTTCTTGCCCCTGCAGATAGGGGACCCAATGGCGATTCAACTAGCAAAGATGTAATTAAAGCTGACGGAACCGCAGGAACTGATGGCGTTTTAGAAAAAGTACGTCCTTTCCTACTTCCCGATTATCAAGCAAGGTTCTACAAACTTGCATTGGACGAGAAAACAGGAATTGTATCTACAACTGGTGAAGTAAAACTCTTCCAAAAAGACGGTATTACTCCAATCACTGGCCGCTCCAATGGCAAGGCAGACGAAATGCCAGTTGACGCAAATGGCAATCTGTTGGCATACGACAGATATGGAGCAGATCTTGAGTCAATAGTTCAAGACAAAGATGGAAATATCTGGATGAGCGACGAATATAGACCAGCAATCTATAAAGTTGATTCCACTGGCAAATTGATTGAACGTTATGTTCCTATTGGTGCTGGTGTTGATGCTGGCCTAAGTGCTGATTCATTAGGGAAAGAAACTCTTCCGGCTGAATATGCAAAACGCCAATCAAATCGAGGCTTTGAGGGCTTGGCCTACGATGCCGCCACTAATAAATTGTGGGCCTTTGTACAAAGCCCACTAGCTGCAACAAACGCCACAGATGCTAAAAAGAGTTCACTTATAAGAATTCTTGAAATAGATGCAACTACAGGTGTTCCTTCGGCTGAATATTTATATCCAATGGCCGGCAAGGCTACCGTTGCACCTGATGAAGCAATTTACGAAAACAAAGTAGACAAGATTGGTGATGTGGCCTATGACCCAAGCCGCCAAGTATTCTATGTTCTTGAGCGAGATTCAACGCTAGGGGCCATCAGCTACAAGCAAGTTTTTGAAGTTAGCTTAAAAGGTGCCACTAATATACTAGGCAACTCGATTGCCAATGAAGAAAATATAAGCATTGATTCTTTGATCGCCCAAGGCGTAAAACTGCCTAGTAAAGTTCTGATTACTAACTTAGCAAGTGAAGCCTATATCCCAGGCGATAAGCCCGAAGGTCTTGCGCTACTTAGCGACGGACGCATGGCCGTTATAAATGATAATGATTTTGGCATAACATCCCTTGATGCAACTGGATACACAGCTCTGAGCGAAGCCGAAAAAGCAAAATACAAATTAGCATCAGATATCAATGGATCAAAAACCTATGTGTGGGCAAATCCTGCCGATGCAAACATACAACTCGGCATAGTAAGCTTTACCCCAACAGGAATAGATCCCAGCGATAAAGATGAAATTATAAAACTGCTCCCCAACCAAAATATATACGGACTGAGGATGCCTGATGGCATGTCAACATTCCAAGCCAAGGGGTTGGATGGAACAATTCAAACATTTACAATTTTTGCCAATGAAGGTGACGGCAGAGGTCGCCCAACTAAAGAAATTGTTAGTGGTGGAGTAACCATAGAAGAAGAATCCATATATCTCGATGAGGTCCGCAGTGGTGTTACCGGCTCTGCCCCTGACGATAGACTAAAGATACTAAAAGATCTGGGCAACTACGACTCCAGCACAGCCACCTATGAACAGAAGTTCTCCATTGGTGCTCGTTCCATTAGTATTGCCGATTCATTGGGTAATATCGTTTGGGATAGCGGTAATCAATTAGACCAAGCTGCCATAACAGCAGGTGTATACAGCGACAAAAGATCCGACGACAAAGGTATTGAGCCTGAAAATCTAACCGTTGCAACAATTGGAGCTAAAACATTTGCATTTGTGGGTCTAGAGAGAGCCACCTTGAGTTCAATCGCAGCCTTCGACATCACTAACCCTTACGCCGGAAAACTCGTAGATTTTCAAGTGTCTGGAAGCGGAATAATTTCCCCTGAGGGTTTGTTAGTTATACCAGCAGCTCAAAGCCCGAATGGAAGAGACCTACTAATTGCTAGCAATGAAGTTAGCAAAGATTTAGAGGTGTTAACACTAACACCAGGTTTCAATCACAATCGCTATTTAGATCCCCTAACAGGCATGCATCTATTTACAGCAAACCCAACAGAGGAATCTTCCTTAATTAAAAGTGGTTGGAAGTTAGAAGGTGGGGCTTGGAATCTACTGCAAGCAACCGGCGGAGAAAGCGCAACTATTGCTGAGGTTCATCGCCTCTACAACCCAAATAACAAAGATCATCTGCTTACCTTGAGCGATGCTGAAGTTACTTCAGCTAAAAACCTTGGCTACCTATATGAAGGTGTTGCGGGTAGAGCCTTATCTATTCCCTCTTCAGGAAGCAGTGGTTTTACAGCTGTACAGAGGTTCTTTAAGCCATCAAGCGGCGAACATTTCTACACAGCAAGCAGCGCTGAAGCAGCAAGCCTGTCTGGCCTAGGTTTCGTTAGCGAAGGTGCTGCCTGGATGTTCTAGTAAGGGAGGGCAACAAGCGATGATGGAAACATCGCAAATTAATCAGCTCTGTGACAGATAACAGCAAGCCATTTCAACCCGTTAGCGCTGTAGAGCTTATGGAGCTATGCGGTGGGAACTGGTTGAGCTTGCGATCACGCTATAAACCCGATCAGGGCGAAAGTAGTTGGGAAGAAAGCGAGAGGGCTGAACTGCATTGGCAATGGCTGCCTGCGAAAACTGGCGATGCAGAAGGGCAGCTGGGATCATTGCAACTACAGAATCCAAACACGCCATCCAGGCAGCTTATTTTTTTTGCAAATGGCCGCTTTCAAGATGATGGTGGCATTTGCGGCTGTTGGCGTTTACAACCGGAGGCGCAATTAGAAATTGAACATCAAGTTGGTGCTAGAAAAATGCAAGAAACAATTTGGTTTCAAAAACCTAATTTACGTTTACGTAGCCTTTTGATTTGGAATGCTGAAATTTTAGAAGCATCACAATTTTGTTCTGAAATCCGCCGCGTAAGTAGGCCACCTAGCTGATGCGCATTGATGTGTTGAGCTTGGTGCCAGAAGCGTTTGCACCATTAACTGAATTGGGGGTAATCGGCCGTGCTTTTAGTTCAGGAATTGCAAGTTTGTATTGCCATAATCCTCGTGATTACACCACTGATCGCTACCGCAAGGTTGATGATGAACCCTATGGCGGTGGGGCCGGGATGGTTTTAAAACCAGAACCGGTATTTGCCGCCTTTCAAGCAATCCCAAAACAGGGGAGCTGCCGCAGCCTACTAATGACCCCTCAAGGGATTCCATTACAGCAGCAAAAATTGCAAGAATGGGCAGATAATTACCAACAATTAATTCTTATTTGCGGGCATTACGAAGGCTTTGATGAACGTATTCGTGGTTTAGCAGATGAAGAGGTGTCGTTAGGTGATTTTATACTTACTGGTGGTGAATTACCAGCAATGACGATTATTAATGGGGTAGTTAGGTTGTTACCAGGCACTGTTGGCAGTGCTGAATCATTAATTGAAGAAAGCCATAGTGCTGGATTATTAGAACATCCCCATTACACGCGCCCAGCAGAATTTCAAGGCCAACAAGTGCCAGAGGTATTGCGTAGTGGCGATCATGGTGCCATCGCACGCTGGCGAACCCAACAGCAACAACAACGCACCCGCGAACGTCGGCCAGATCTCTGGGCAAAATGGCAGGCGCAACAATGAATAAGCCCACCTATAGTTGCGTTGCAATAACCGGTTAGAATCAAATGGGAAGAGAACTTCGGTTTCAGAAAAGTAAGTCTGCAATTTCTACGATTAATCAACCCTGATGAATATCCGTATTGGTAATGGTTACGATAAAGCGTCAAAAATGGGGATATAACTGGGTTTATGCCCTAGAATACTGACTAACAGATTAGTAACAAGTCAGTCATGGAGAGGGCAGTATCCACTGATGACTACCAGGAAAACACCAAAAAAACCAACCAGGTAGAAGCACTCTCCACACTTTTGGAAGAAGCAGGACTGGATCCTGCTGACCTACTTACAGCAATCACAGCGCTCGCAGAAGCAAAGAAAGCAATAGCAACGCCAGCAGAACAAGGTAAGAGCATTTACCAAGATAAGGAACTGGTATATGAAGACGAAAGTGCATTTGTGTATCGTCGGGGAGACACCACTAACAAGGTTTATTATTTAAGGTATTACGACAAAAAGACAAAGAAACCATATATTAAATCATTAGGAGAAATAGATAGAGTCAAAGCACTAACAAAAGCAAGACTGATATACCAAGACCTAAAAGGAAAGGTAAATAGAGGTGAAAGACTCAAAACCATTACGACAGAAGAACTGATAAAGATACATTTAGATCAGTACCAAAAGAAGATTACAAAGATCCCAAAACAAGGTATTACACCAGAAACATATAAACTAAAAAAATATTTCTGCTCTAACTGGTTGGAATATTTAGAGCATATCAATATGTCCAAAAGGTCTATTGATCAAATAAAACCTGAATGGACAAGGGATTATGGATACTGGTTGCTGAAGAAACCAAGACCAGACGGCACTACTCGTGGTGTAGAGCAGATCAATAACAGCATCACTGAAATCACAAAAATGTATTTGAGTGTTGCGGTAAGAGATCGGTACATAAGTAAAGACCAAGTACCCGAAATAGATAGACTCAAGCAGCAACCAGATGAATCGTACAAAAGAGACATACTCTCG
>NZ_CEXBMR010000036.1:10263-19009 GCF_982614295.1 Synechococcus sp. | reverse complement strand
TATTTAAATTATTTTATATTCTTATCATTTATCTAATTTTGTTGACAATTTACGATTTTGCGTCAAAGTTTAGCTTGATTTGAGCGCTTGCTTGCACGCCCCTGAACTGCCAACCGAACCCGGCGGCCTAGCTGCTTTTGGATCGCGTTTGCGTGGCGCGCGCTTGGCTAAGAACCTGAATGTAGAAGATTTGGCTGCAAAGCTTTGCATGCGCCCTGAGCAGATTGCAGCTTTAGAAGCTGGCGATCGCCAGCAATGGCCTGAAGACGCTTTTGCTATTGCGCAGGTGCGCAGGCTTGCAACCAGCCTTGGCCTTGAGGCCGATCTTCTCGTAAGCGAATTGCGGATTTTGTTGCAGCAAGTGCCAGATGTAATGCCCAGCGCGGCTGCCATTGCTGTGATGGGGGCCTCTAGCAAACGAACCATTAACACGCCAAACAGGGAAGAAGGCACGAAGAATTGGATCAATCCTTCCACTAAATCCAAAAGTAAAATAAGTGCTCTTCCTTTTGCTTGGCTTGCCGGTTTTGCTGTATTGATTGGGCTTGGAAGCATTGGATTCAATCAGCTAAGCGGTAAAAAACAACCAATTAAAATTCAAGCAAGAGTTCAAAAAATACCTACCCCAGCCCCAACAAACAAGAATCTGCGTTTGATTGCAAATCAAACTGCGTGGCTAGCAGTGCGTGAGTTGGATGGCAAAAAACTTATTTTTGAAGGCAAATTCAAAGGTACAAGAGTTTTTGCCTTGGGCAAAGGTCTTGAGGTGCGCTCAGGCAGGCCCGATCTAGTGCAAGTGCAGTTTGGTGCTGCAGCTGCTAAACCTTTGGGTCGAATTGAAGTTATTGAATGGGTGAAATTTATGCCGCCCCGCTAATTAATCCACAACTTAGGCTGTAGCCGCCGCTATCGGTAAATGCAGCCGCACAACTTTCCAAACTCCAAAGTTCCAAACTGAGATCTTCTGTGGTGTTGCAAGGTTGCAGTTTTAAATTAAAATTGCCTCCAATACAACTGGCTTCAAAAGCTGCAATTACCGCCTCCGGCCTGCGATTCATGGCTGCGGCAAGGCGCAGCAATAAAGAAAGTGTTTCCACAATCCGCCTTTGATCGCGATCCAATAGCAACCAGCTTTCATGGCGTTTTTTGGGCAGGCTGCGGCGATGATACCTAGCTAGAGAAGCAATTAACAATTGCTCACTTTGAGAATATCCAAGGAGTTCGCCATTATTTATCAAATACCACGAATGCTTGTGATAACCACTGGTGTTTATGTGCAGCCCGCAATTGTGCAGCATTGCCGCCGCCCACAAAAGCTCGCGCTGCTGCTCAGAAAAATCATGAAAACTGCCTTTTGTTTGATCAAAAAGCGTTATTGCATTTGCAGCTACCCGTTCAACACGACCCCCATCAACCCCAAATTTGCGTGCTTGATGCCACACCGTGCGTTCACGAATTTCACTTTGGTAAGCGAAACGATCAACAATCAAGCCATGGCGCAGCATCCAATCAACGATCAAGCCCTCCCTTAAAGCTCGATCACTCACCTCAAATTGTTTTGCTCCAAGCAAAGCCATCGCCGTTTGCAACACCAGTAATCCGGGCACAAGAATTTCGGCGCGCCTTTCATTAATGCCGGTTAGTTCTTTGCGTTGCAGGGGCGTGAGCGGCAAAATCCGCTCCACCAGGCCATCTAATTCGGTTTTGCTCACAACTTTGCCGTGCAAACGGGCTGAATTGCGAGCTGATTCAGCTTCCAGCAGCGCCGCCACTGCCATTGCTGTGCCACTGGTGGCAACCATCACAGGCGTTTCACCCGGATTCAAACGA
Organism: Synechococcus sp.; assembly: GCF_982614295.1. Lineage (NCBI taxonomy): Bacteria > Bacillati > Cyanobacteriota > Cyanophyceae > Synechococcales > Synechococcaceae > Synechococcus > Synechococcus sp. Next base: position 17,179 of record NZ_CEXBMR010000036.1, on the reverse strand, counting down.
CGCAGCACTTTGTCTACCGATGGTTCTAAGGAGCCCTGGATAAAAGCCCTAAGAAAATCAACCCGCTCCCGATCTAGCGGTTCTCGTTTCACAAAATCCCGCTGCAAGCGCACAGCCCCCACCCGGGCGCTGGTAAGTGCACGGGCTTCTTTGGCATCCGCTAAAACCAATTCGGTTGAACCGCCGCCGATATCAAGAATTAGGTGGGGGCTATCGCTGAAATCCTTGCCAGAAAGAACCCCTAAATAAATTAGGCGCGCTTCTTCTGTGCCACTAATCACTTCAAGATTTAGGCCCAGCGATTCCCTTAATTCGGCAAGAAAGGCAAGGCCATTAGGTGCCTCTCGCATGGCACTCGTGGCCACGCCAACAATTTCTTCCACGCCATGGCTGCGGGCTAGTTCGCGGCAATGGCGCAGAGCAAGCCGGGTGCGCTCCATTGCTGCAACCGTTAGTTCTCCGCTATCAACGTCCCGTTCCCCCAGTCTGGTGGTGGATTTTTCTGCCACCAACACCGAAAAACTGCACAGCAGGGGGTCTACCTCCGCTATCACTAGGTGGGTGGAATTAGTGCCTAGATCAATGGCTGCCACCCGCCGCATCCCGTTCAGCACAGCTGTGTTTTGTGCTGTCAATTCAGGATCCCCTAGAGCCGTGGCACACTCTCGCATCGCAGCACTGCTCACAGTGGCTTCACCCCCTAAAAAGCGCACCTGGCCCGCCTGGCTGGAATTGCTGCGTTGGCAAAAGCCAAGCGGACGCTTGATTTTGTTATTGCCAGCCGGCTGGAGTTTTTGGCTGGAGCAGCCTCAGCCCAATGCACTACTGCTTTTACTTGTGATGTTTGGCGGCCTTGCTGTAAGCGGAGCGGGATGCATCGCCAACGATCTTTGGGATCGCAAGATTGATGCCCAGGTGGCACGCACCCGCAGCAGGCCATTGGCAAGGGGCGCTTTAGATACAAATTTTGCGCTCTCTTTACTACTGATTTGCCTTGCTATCGCCCTTGCAGTGGTGCTTGCCCTGCCGAATCGCCTGCTATGCCTTTGCTTGGCCGTGATCAGCCTGCCTTTGGTGCTGATTTATCCCTCCGCGAAGCGATGGTTTGGTTTCCCCCAATTGCTTTTGGCCTTTTGTTGGGGTTTTGCTGTGCTGATCCCCTGGGCCGCCGCGCGGGGCAGCCTTAGCGGTGGCTGGCCCCTTTGGGGCTGCTGGGGCGCCACTATTTTCTGGACATTTGGCTTTGACACGGTTTATGCGCTGGCCGATCGCCCCGATGATCAAAGGCTTGGCGTGCGCAGCAGTGCCCTTAGCCTCGGCTCCCATGTGGTGCCAGTGGTGGGGTTTTGTTATGCCGCTACCTGGTTGCTGCTGCTTGGAGCGGGGCTTGCTGCAGGGCTCGGGGCGGGTTTTATTGCACTAGCTCTTGTAGCAGCGGTGGGTTTTGCTAGGGAATGGTTGTTATTGCGCCGCGATGAAGCAATGGGATCTCTACAAAGTGGCAAACATTTTCAACGGCAGGTGCTGCTGGGGGCCCTACTGCTTTTTGCCCTGATCATCGGCAGATATTAATAATGAAGGCTCGCATCGTTGCCCCCAGTTCAAAACTTGGTGAATTAAATAATTTGCAAACGGGCCTTGAGCTGCTTGCTAGCTGGGGCATTCGCTTAGAGCTGCCCCAAATTAGTGATCGCAGTTGGGGATACCTAGCTGGCAGCGATCAAGAAAGACTGGCGGATTTTGATGGCAGCGCTGATCTATGGGCTTGCGCCCGAGGCGGATGGGGGGCAGCGCGTCTATTAGAACTGAATTGGCAGCCGCCTCAAGGCCTACTGCTGGGCTTCTCAGACATTACGAGCTTGCTTTGGGCAATGCAGCTGAAGCGCTTTTCCGGCATAAATCAAGGCGCCCTCCAAGGCGCCCTCCATGGCCCCCTCGTAACAACCCTGGCGGCTGAACCAACCTGGAGCCAAGAACGGCTGCGGCGGCTGCTGCTTGGCGACGCTGTTCCAGCGCTTCAAGGGATCCCATGGGGTGGGGGCATTGCTGAAGGTCCGTTGCTGGTGGCAAACCTCACTGTTGCCACCCACCTGCTCGGCACCCCGTGGTGTCCGGATCTAGCAGGGGCTGTGTTGATCCTCGAAGACGTAGGGGAAGCTCCGTACCGCATAGATCGCATGCTCACCCATTGGCGACTTTGCGGAGCCCTCCAAAAATTAGCCGCAATCGGTTTTGGAAGTTTTAGTGATTGCGGTGAAGGTGATGCTGCAGAGCAGGTGCTGCAAGAACGCACCGCCAACCTCGGCATACCGCGCTTGACGGGCTTACCTGTGGGCCACGGCAGCGGCAATGCCGTGTTGCCCCTGGGGAAAATCGCCCGCCTTGATGGCGATAAAGGAGTGCTAAGCCTGGCGCCTTTTTAGTAAGGCTGAAGCCAACTCCAAATCCAAGGGGGTGGTGATTTTTAAATTTGCACTACTGGCCTCCAGCACCCGCACCGGCAGGCCCAAGCGTTCAAAAAGCGCTGCATCGTCTGTTACTTGCCAACCTTCGGCAGCAGCCCTTTGATGGGCGGCTCTAAGGGCCGGCAAGGCAAAGCCCTGGGGGGTTTGAGCCCCCCAAAGCTGTGAACGCTCTGGGGTATTACGGATATACCCCTCGCTATCAACCTGCTTAATCGTGTCTGTTACTGGCACTGCCGCAATTAAGGCCTCTCCGCTTTGCTGTAAAGCCAAGGCACAACGATTAAAAAGGTCTGGTTCCACCAGGCAACGGGCCCCGTCGTGAATAAGCACGTAAGCCGCTTCCTTTGGTAATGCGGCAAGGCCCAAGGCAACAGATGCCTGGCGCGTGCTGCCCCCTTGCACCCATTCCACCGGTTTTAAAGGCTTCAGGCTGGCCAGAATCATGTGGATCTCCTGGCGATCTTGCTCTTGGCCAACCACTGCAAGCCAGGTAATTTGTTCACTTTGCAAGGCCGCTTCCAAGGTCCAGGCCAGTAAGGGCCTGCCTTCTAGAGGTATCAGCAACTTGTTGCGATGGTGGCCCATGCGCCGGCCACTGCCAGCAGCAACGATCAGCAGGTGCAAACGTTTTGGATTCAACTCCATACAATTCGACCATCTCACTAACAGGGCTGGCTCGTTTCTGCTGATGCGTGTGTTGTTTCTGATTCCTGGCGGCGCTGAAGCTCAGCTCCAGGCCCTGCCCATGGCAGCGGCACTGGCAGAGGGGGTGTCTGCTCAACTGCAGGTGGCTTGCCCTGCAGCCATGGCACCGCTTTGGAAGTTGCTGCCAGCTGTGGAAAAGGTGTTGCCCTTTGGTTTTGATGCGAGTGTTTCCCTAGCGGATTGGACCAACCTGTTGGGTTGCGTTAGGGAGCCTGATTTTCAAGCCTGCATCAACCTTGCTTCCAGTTGGCGTTTTGATTTACTACTTGGCCTAAGCCATATCCCTGTGCGGGTTTCAAGTAAAGGCTTAGAAGCTTTTCTTACCCCTTTAGGTATTAACGCCAAACCAACTAATTACCGCCTCAAGTTGCCCCCAAAAGCCCTGGCTGATGCCCAAGCGCAATTTCCAGAAGGCAACGGTCCACTACTGCTACTAGCTCCTTCCAAAGACAACAACGATTGGCCGCAAAGCAATTGGCAAGATTTACAAAATCATGTGCAAAAACAATTACCAGAAGCGCGTATTCATCGGCTTTCAACTACAAATATCATTGAGCAAGCCGCTCAAGTAGCAAGTGCAGATGTGCTTGTGAGCAACAACCCAGCAGTAACGCTTTTAGCTGATTTAACCGGTATCACCCTGGTGGATTTAGACCATCTTCGTGGTGAACAGCCGTTGAACGCATTAACCCCAACAGCTGTTTTAAAAGCTCTTGGCATGGCTTAAAAAAAATGGCGTCTTTTCTAGGGAGGCGCCAACGGATGCAACGACGCCTAAACCCTTTTCTGAATACTCCATTGCTGCCGCTTGGAATGGTGGTGATCGGTGGTGCTTGCGGTTACCGCCTCAGTGAAGGTTGGGATTGGGGGGATTGCTTTTGGCAGGTGGCAATTACCCTTACCACCGTTGGTTATGGCGATCAAACCGTAGTAAGCCCAGCTGGCCGCTGGGTAACGGTGCTGATGTTGCTCGGCGGCATCGTTGTGGTACAGCAAACCTTGCAATGGCTGCTTAGCCTTCAGGAAAGTGGTTATTTTCAGCGACGCCGGCGCTGGCAACGGATGCAAGAACTTCAACGCATGTGCAACCACGTAATTGTTTGCGGCTACGGCCGCATCGGTCGTGAAATCGCCGCACAACTCAGCGCCGAAAATGTGGCTGTTTTAGTGATTGAAACCGATCCGGAAAGAATTGCCGAGGCCCGAAATCGCAATTTGGAAGTGCTTAATAGTGATGCCACCTTGGATGAAACATTGCAGGAAGCAGGTATTCAGCACTGCAGAGCACTTGTGGCAGCTCTACCAAGCAATGCCGCCAATCTTTATGTGGTGTTAAGCGCCCGTGGTTTATTTCCCAATTGCCGTTTGATTGCCCGAGCAGATAGCGGTGAAGCAGAACGCAAATTGAGACAGGCCGGTGCTGACGCAGTGGTTTCGCCTTACATCGCCGGCGGGCGAATCATGGCCGCCACAGCCCTACGCCCCCTTGCCCTCAATTTCCTTGATCTTTTGGCGGGTTCCAATTGCGAAGTGGAGGAATTTCAACTCAGCGATAACCCCCAATTAGCCCATGCCGTGATGGGTCGTAGCTTGATCGAGCTAGACCTTGGCAGACGCACGGGTGGGGCTTTGGTTTTAGCAATCCAGGGTTCAGATGGTTTACTTGCGAACCCCAGTGGTAACACCACCTTGAGCCTCGGCCAGCGCCTTGTGGTGATGGGTAGCCCAAAACAATTAGCAGCCCTCGAACTAATTTTGGGCTCCGCTTTACAAACCTGCAGTGCAGTGCAGGGCTAAGCGCACCCTTACGATCGCGCCAGTTTCGCTGCAACCATGAGCCAAGCCCACTCCCCCCTATTGGGCAAAATCGCGCTTGTTACAGGTGGTAGCAGAGGGATCGGCAGGGCCGTGGCACTTGAGCTAGCGGCCGCAGGTGCCACCGTCGCAATTAATTACGCCAGCTCCGCCGCTGCTGCTACTGCCGTGGTGGCAGAAATCACAGCTCAAGGGGGCAAGGCCTTTGCTTTGCAGGCAGATGTAAGCAATGAAGCAGAAGTGATCGCCCTTGTTGATGGGGTAATCGAGCGCGGCGGCAGTATTGATGTGTTGATTAATAACGCCGGCATCACGCGCGACGGGTTGCTGATGCGAATGAAAACAAGCGATTGGCAAGCGGTAATCGATCTAAATCTCACCGGTGTATTTCTTTGCACCAGAGCTGTTACGAGGCCGATGCTTAAGCAAAAAAGTGGGCGAATTGTGAATATCACCTCCGTGGTGGGCTTGATGGGAAATGCAGGCCAAGCAAATTACGCCGCAGCCAAGGCGGGGGTGATTGGTTTTACCCGCAGCACTGCGAGGGAACTTGCCAGCAGGGGGATAACCGTAAATGCCGTTGCACCAGGTTTTATCGCCACCGATATGACTAAGGATCTACAAGCAGAAGCCTTATTGGCCGCAATCCCTTTGGGGCGATATGGAGAAGCGGCTGAAGTGGCTGGAGCCGTGAGATTTTTAGCAGCCGATCCAGCCGCCGCTTACATCACGGGGCAGGTAATGCAGGTGGATGGGGGGATGTTGATGGGGTAACGTCCGCACCCAACTGCTGGCGCAATAGGCGGATCCTTTGCAGCAATTTCAAACGACGCCCCCTGGCTGTGAGGGTAAGGGTGATCCGCAAAGGTATGTATATGAGCGCCATTAGCAAGCCCAAGGCCGCCAACACCAGGAACGTCATCGGAAAATATCACTGTTATCAATTTTAATTGGCAAAATCCGAATAGGTGAATAATCAGCCTTTTATTTTTGCCACATAACTTGCCACCTGTAGATCAACGCCTGTGATAGCAGTGCCCACCACCACCGCATCAGCACCTTCAGCTAATGCACGGCTTGCCTCCGCAGCGCTCGCAATGCCGCCTTCGCAGATAAGGCCCGTAGTAGCTGGCAACTGCTGCCTTAAAGGTTTCAACAGATCCCAGGCCGGTGGCCGCTCAGCAGCGGTGGCTTCGGTGTAGCCATAAAGGGTGGTACCCACCCATTGGCAACCCAAAGCAGCTGCAATTAAGCCATTACTCAAACAATCAACATCAGCCATCAAAGGTGCCTTCAGTTCATTTTGTGCCCTTTGCACTAACGCCGCCAACTCCTGCCCCCCAGGCCGGTAGCGAGCAGTGGCATCAATTGCAATCACGTCTGCTCCAGCAGACCACACCTCTTGGATCTCTCTCCAGCCTGGGGTTATATAAACAGCACTATCTGGAAAGCTGCGTTTCCACAAGCCGATGATCAAAGCTTTAGGGCAGCGGCGGCGCACAGCACCAATATGTTCTGGGCTTTCAAGCCTTACGCCAATTGCCCCATTGCGCAAACTGGCTTCTGCCATAGCAGCAATTACATCGGGATCACGCATGGGCGAACCTTCCGGTGCCTGCACCGAAACGATCAAACTACGGGGCAGCAGTAATGGAGCCGAAAGGTTTTTTGAGCTCATGGCAGTTCAGCTAGCTTGACGCAAAGGGCCATCCCAACTGGGTAGCCAACCTCGCAGCCGCCGCGCAACTTCGCTTTTTGCTTTGATTTCAAGAGGAGGTTGCTGGGGTATCTCTACCTCACTTAATTCTTCTTGAATCAATTCTTCTTGAATGAAATCTTGTCCGATGATTTCTTCCTCAAGAATTTCTTCAGCAACTTCTGCTTGAGTAGCTTCATCTTGAATGAATTCTTCTTGAATGAATTCTTCTTGA
>NZ_CEXBMR010000036.1:0-10163 GCF_982614295.1 Synechococcus sp. | reverse complement strand
TTCTTGAGTGAATTCTGTATGAATAATTTCTACTTTAATGATTTCTTTTGGTAATAATTGAAGCTGCCAAAAGGTTGCTATCTCCTCCGTGGAGGCCAATTTGCGAATCAATATCTGTAGTGCCTTTGGCCCTTGGCGATGGGCGTAGCGTTCGCTTAAAAGCCTCAAGGCAGCCTCATCTTTTTCAGCCAGGGCAAGTTTTAATGCCTCCAGCTCTTTGCGAGCTCGGGCGGAGGCGGAAAGAGGATGGGCAACCACGGCGTTAGCTCAATTTCCGGTCTAACAAAGGCCGGATGGACAAAAACAAGCCGGCGGACAAAACCAGAAGCAACAGCAGGCATTGGGCGGCGGTGAGAGCTCCGTAGGGAGCCTCGAGCACTACCGCATCAAAAGCAAACTGGCCTAGGTAAGCCGCGCGGATCGGTTCAATCGCGAAGGTAAGGGGATTTAGGGCTGCAAGCCAGCCCAACCAGCCAGGCATGTAGCTGATCGGGGCCAAAGCAGTGCTTGCAAATAGCAACGGCAAGTTGGCAACAAAAATTACTGCAATCAATTCGATATGGCCGGGCAAAGCAAAAGCCAGAGCCAAACTCAATGCAGTAACCGCCGCCACCAGTAGCAGCAGGGTGCCGATCACCACCAGCAAACCTGCCCCCCCGGGCCAGCCATAACCCAATCCCCAGGCGGCAGCCATGATCGCCAAACTTTGCACCAAGCTAAGGCTCGTGATGTAGAGCACAGAAGCAAGCACAATTGAATAACGCGAGCGCAATGGCGCCACAAGTAAACGATTTAAAAAGCCAAATTCCCGATCAAACATCACTGGCAAACCTGCATTTAAGGCCGCGCTGAATGCGGTGAATACAATTACCCCAGCCCCTAAAAATTTGCCGTAGCTACCACCACCAGGAAATAAACCCATCGGTGCCTTGGCAAATAAAGCGCCAAAGAGCACCAGCCAAATCAAGGGTTGCAAAATTCCCGCCACCAAAGTGGAGGGGCGCCGTTTTAGTTGCAGAAACAGTCGCTTGCTTAGAGCAAGGGTTTCCTGACTAATTTCAGCAATTGCAGATGGGGCAGACACGGGAAAAAAGAAAATGATGGGAGTAGATAGAAAGCAAACGAAAATGCAACCGGATTAACGCATCGCCTGTTTCTTTTCCGCCTTGGAATCACGGCTCGAAATGGCTGCTAATTCAGCGTCCATCAAGGTACGGCCGGTGGCCTGCAGGTAAACGTCGTCGAGGCTGGGACGACTTTGGGCTAACGAAAACACAGGTACCTGGGCATGTTCCAGCTGCTGCCTTAGTTGAAGCAGGGCTTCTGAGCCTTGGCCCTCGAGCACAAAATTAATGGCGTGGCCCTGGGCGCGATTGATTAACACCTGGCTTACGCCAAGTAAGCCCTGAATTATTTGCTGTACCCGTTGGGCCTCTTGTTGGCTGGCAAATTCACGCACCCGCAAAGTGATGCGATCACCGCCAAGCTGTTGCTTTAGTTGCTCAGGGGTTCCCTCAGCGATCACACAACCGCGATCCAAAATCGCTAAACGATCAGCCAAGGCATCCACCTCTTCTAAGTAATGACTGCTCAATAAAATTGTGGTTCCTTGCTGCCGCAATTGTTGTAAAACATCCCAAAGTGCCGCCCTGCTTTCAATATCAAGGCCAACTGTGGGTTCATCCAACACCAACACCGCAGGATCATGTAGCAAGCCGCAGGCCAGATCCAAGCGCCTACGCATACCGCCTGAATAACTGCCGCAACGGCGATCCAACCATTCCTCCATTCCTAGTAACGCCGAGAGGGCCGCGATGCGATCCCGCGATCTAGCAGCGCTTAGGTGATAAAGACTGCCCTGCAGTTCGAGGAGCTCCCTGCCGGTAAGGATTTTGTCGATTGCCACCTCTTGGGCCACATATCCCAACTGAGCCCTTGCCCCGCGAGGATCAGCCAGAGCATCCAGCCCGGCGATAAAAACCCGTCCCTGATCAGGCGCTAATAGGGTGCAAAGGATACGTAGAGCTGTGGTTTTACCGGCGCCATTTGGGCCGAGCAAACCATATAAACATCCCTTTGGCACCTCAAGAGAAAACCCCTCAAGAGCGCTAACGCTGCCATAGCGTTTATAGATTTTCTCGAGATTGATCACTGGAAACTATGAAAGAAACTGCTTAGCTGCAAATTGAAATCACTTGCTGTTGATGTTCTAGCTAGTAGTAACAACAAGCAGATGCCAAATAGATAAAGAATCGACCATCTGAACATCCCCTTTGCCTTCTGTCGATCAAATGGATCTTGCTGTAGCTGCTGAGCCATTTGCAGCAAACGGCCGTTAAAAGGCAAAACCATCAGGCCATAAAACAGTCCTCCGCTGGGAAGGATAAATACGCCCAGAAAACTCACTGCAATGGTGGCCCAGGCATAGCGAATGATCGCGTTTCCTGTCACTACAGGGCCCTTCACCACAGGCAACATCGGAATTCCCACCGAGCGGTAGTCGTCTTCTAATAAAAGTGCAAGGGCCCAGAAATGAGCTGGGGTCCAAAGCATTACCAAGGCAAATAACCACCAACCACCAAGGCCAATATGACCGGTGGCAGCTGCGGCACCAACAAGGGGCGGAATAGCGCCAGCCACCCCACCGATCACGATGTTTTGAGTGGTGCGTGGTTTTAACACCACGGTGTAAAGCAGCACGTAGCTGCACAGCCCCAATAAAGACAAAGCTGCCGCTAAGCAATTCACCCCCATCACCAAAAGCAATCCAGCACTGCAAGCAAGCGCTACCGCGATATAAAAAGCATTACCGGCACTCAAGCGCCCCGAAGGCAAAGCTCTACCGCTGGTGCGGGCCATGCGGCCATCAAGCTGCTCCTCCCATAGGCAATTGAGCACTCCTGCCGCTGCTGCTGCAAGAGCTCCGCCTCCAAGGGTGCAGGCCAATCTCGGAATAGGAATCGGCCAGCTTTCCGTTAGTGCCATGCCACCAAGGGTGGTGGCAAGCAAAAGTGGAATTAGCCGCGGTTTAGCAATTTCTAACCAGGGCGGTAATTTCAACCGTGATCGGCTGGGAACCACCTGCTCACGGCTAGTGAGGGGAACAGCGATAGCAACAGCTTCAGCCACGGGAAAACTCCACTGAGGAACTTGGTCTTAAGGCAAAAGCAGCAGCTGGCAGGGTTGCCACAAGCAAAGCTGCCAGTAACTGATGGGCAACGGTTACGAGAGGTTCAGATAACGAAAGTTTCAAGGTGAGCACTCCAAGCACCACTTGGCAGGCCGCTAGGGCTCCTGCTGCCACTCCAAGGCGCCTGGCAATAGGAGGGCATGGAAAGGCCAAAAGCAAAATCGCCAAAAGAGCGCAGCAACTTGCAGCTGGTGTGGCAAGGCTGCGGTGGGCGGAAAGCCAGGCACAACCTTCAGCTACGCGCAAACAGCGGCCAGAGGCCCATTGGGTTGCCATCAACCCACCTGCAACGCATTGGCCAAACACAAGCGAACCAGCCACAGCAGAAAGTAAAAAAGCCCCGCGAGGCCTCGGACCCGCCACCGGAGGCCGCAACAATTGAGCTATTGCACTGAGAAGCGCCACCAGCAGAAGCGCAGTGGCCAGATGGGCAGTAACGATGTCGAAACGGAGTAATTGAGTAACAGTGAGGGCTCCAAGTGCCCCTTGGGCTGCCACCAGCAGAAGAGCTACTCCGCTCAACCAAGGGAGCCAGCGAGGATTATCACGACGATTCAAAATCGATGAAACCAGTAATAAAACGAGGCCAATTCCCACAAGAAAAGCATCAAGGCGATGAAACCATTCAAGAAAAACTTGAAGGTTCATCTGCCTACTGGGCAAAAGGCTGCCGTAGCAAAGGGGCCAATCGGGGCATGCCAAGCCGGCTTCCATAACTCTTGTGGCACCACCCACAACAACTAAAGCCACAAGGGCTACCACCAGCTGCCTGCACAACCGCAAGGGGTTTAAAGACGGCAATTCAAATGGGCTCAAGTTCAACCGTATCGCGGTGCCCCACAGGGCTTGCTTTAAACGCTAGCGATCCGAAGCAGTGGTGAGCCTTAAGCAAGTATTGGGATCTTGCCTTCGTGAGGTTTTCAGCATTTAAAAGAAAACTTTCTTTTTTCGGTCGTTCTAGATGGGGGCAAACTGCATAGGGTTAATACTCAGCATTTAAATAAAAGCGCCAATGCGCATTCCTTCTGCGATCATTACCTCTGTAGCAGGCATGCTTCTTGTGCTTGCCGGGTTTTGGGCCGCAAATTACTCAGATTTATTACCGGAAAGTGCCAGCCTCAATGCCCCGGTATACGACGAACTATTCAAGGTATTACTGGCAATAGGCACAGTTCTGTTGCTTGGCATGACAGGGCTTGTGGTTTACAGCTTGGTGCGTTTTCGCAGGAAGGAAGGCGACACCCTCGATGGCCCTTCGATTGAGGGAAATCTTTCCCTCGAACTCTTTTGGACCGTAATTCCAGCAGTTGTGGTGCTGTTTATCGGCATCTACAGCTACGACATCTACGACCGGATGGGCGGCATGGCAGATCTGAACGGCCATGAAGCAATGCATCCCAATGAACAACTTGCTTCCGTTCGCACAAGCAACCAAAAAGATAGTGAACGCATTTGGGGTGGAATCGCTCCCACCGGTAATGCTGATGTGTTGCCGGTGGAAGTTACGGCCCTGCAATTTGCTTTCATATTTCATTATCCAAAACAAAACATCACCAGTGGGGAATTACACGTACCCACAGGGCAGATGGTTGAGTTACGCATGAAAGCAAATGATGTTATTCATGCTTTCTGGGTGCCTCAATTTCGTATCAAGCAAGACATAATTCCCGGGCAAACCACAATGCTTAGTTTCACTGCAACTAAAACGGGCGACTATCCAATAGTTTGCGCTGAATTATGTGGCCCTTATCACGGCGGAATGCGATCCCACGTTGTGGTGCAAGACCCCGGCGGCTTTGATGCCTGGATTGAAAAAAATTCCCCCCCCACCCTTTCATGACAATCGCTCTACCCCCTCTGCAGAGCCCCGAGGCCCACGAAAGCCTTCAACCCACAAATTGGCTGCGCTACTTCAGCTTTAGCCTAGATCATAAAGTTATCGGGCTTCAATATATTGTTTGTGGTTTTCTTTTCTATTTTGTTGGTGGAGCCCTCGCCGGGGTGATCAGAACAGAGCTAGCTACACCAATATCTGATTTTGTTACTAGAGAAACCTATAACCAAGTGCTTACTTTGCACGGCACTATTATGATATTTCTCTGGATCGTGCCAGTTGTTAATGGCGGTTTTGGTAATTATCTAATTCCTTTTTATGTGGGTGCCCGTGATATGGCTTTCCCACGCCTCAATGCCGTTGCTTTTTGGATGATCCCCCCTGCGGGCTTATTACTTATTAGCAGTTATTTCATTGGCGGAGCGGCACAATCTGGCTGGACAGCCTACCCACCACTAAGCCTCACAACCCCAGCAATGGGACAAATAATATGGATCGTGAGCGTTTTACTACTTGGCGGTAGTTCAATCTTTGGTGGCATTAATTTCATTGCCACGATATTAAAATTTCGTCAGCCAGGTTTAAAATTATTGCAAATGCCCATGTATTGCTGGGCAATGCTCGGTACCAGTATTTTGGTTGTACTATCAACCCCTGTTCTTGCTGGCACTTTAATACTTTTAAGCATGGATATTGTTGCCCATACTGGATTTTTCAATCCATCTCAAGGCGGCAATGTGGTTGTATATCAGCACTTGTTTTGGTTTTATTCTCATCCAGCTGTTTATATAATGGTGTTGCCAGCATTTGGTTTAGTGAGTGAGATTCTACCAATACACGCTCGAAAACCATTATTTGGTTACGTAACAATGGTTTATTCAATACTTGCAATTGTAGTGCTTGGTTTAGTTGTTTGGGCTCATCATATGTTCACAAGTGGCACCCCCCCCTGGATGAGATTGTTTTTCACAATCGCCACCGCTTTTATTGCCGTGCCAACCGGGATTAAATTCTTCAACTGGATCGCCACCATTTGGCAAGGTCGAATTGCTCTCAATAGCGCGATGTTGTTTTCGTGCGCTTTTATTCTTCAATTTGTATTCGGTGGTATCACAGGAGTAGCTCTTGCCCAGGTGCCATTTGATGTGCACGTGCATGATACTTATTTTGTTGTTGCGCATTTTCACTACATTGTTTACGGAGGGACAGTATTTGTAATATTTGCATCAATCTATCATTGGTATCCGAAATTTACTGGTCGTATGCATAACGAACATCTGGGTAGGTTGCACTTAGTTTTAACTGTTATCGGCTTCAACCTTTGTTTTGGCCCTCAGCATTGGCTTGGTTTAAATGGTATGCCGAGGCGCGTTGCTGAATATGATCCACAATTTACTTTTATGAATCAACTCAGCAGCGTTGGAGCTTTATTAATGGCGATTAGCACTATTCCTTTCCTAATTAATGTAATCGGCAGCATTTGGTGGGGCGCTGAAGCTGGGGATAATCCTTGGCGCGCCCTAACGCCCGAATGGCTTACAAGTTCTCCTCCGCCCGTTGAGAACTGGAAAGGAGCTGCCCCATTGGTGCATGAACCCTATGGTTATGGCACCGAACCGGGGCTTGTTGATCTAAAAGTGGCCACTGGTAGTGATCTTTGGAGGAATTCCTAATGACAAGCACCCGCCCAGCTGTAGCTGTCAGCAGCACCGAAATTGAGCACGCAGCCAACGATCACAACTCAGGCCACGCGGAACACCCAGACCTACGCATGTTTGGTTTGGCTACTTTTTTAGTAGCCGACGGCATGACCTTCGCAGGTTTTTTTGCTGCTTACCTCACCTTCCGCGCTGTTAATCCATTACCTGAGGGTGCAATTTATGAGCTTGAACTGCTCTTGCCCACCATTAACACCGCCGTTTTAATCGCCAGCAGCTTCACCTTTCATCGGGCCACTAAGGAATTAATGAAAGGTGCGATGGGTGCCTGCCGCGGCTGGCTACTCACCACAGCCCTAATGGGCATCGCCTTTCTTGCTGGCCAAATGTATGAGTATTTCCATCTACCTTTCGGTCTTACAGACAACCTATTTGCCAGCACTTTCTATGCTCTCACTGGATTTCATGGCCTGCACGTAACGCTTGGGGCTTTGATGATTTTGATCGTGTGGGCTCAAGCTTCTCAACCTGGCTATTTCACCCCAGAAAAGCATTTTGGTATCGAAGCAGTGGAGCTTTACTGGCACTTCGTTGATGTGATTTGGGTAATTCTGTTCGGAATCCTTTATCTGCTTTGATAAATGCTTGCTTCAAAGGCATCATGCAGGTAAGAATCAAATGAGCTAGAGCTTTTATATGATTTCCACTGAACATCTAAGCGGCGAAGCCCTAATCAATAAGGCCCGAGATTTAAGCAGTAATAGCATTGATCAAATTGCTAAGGCCTGCGGATTTGTGGGGCCAGGCGGCAGGGTATTAAAAAAGGCTTTTCTTAAGGCGTTAGTACAGGCCAAAGGCTTTGCTACTCCAGAGGTTGATAGCGATGGGTTTCGAGGCAGACATGCCGAATATCGCACCCGGGTGCATGGAAACGGCAATTTATTAGTGGGCCATGCCTACACCAAAAAGCTTGGCCTTGAACCAGGCCAAGAATGCAGCATTGAACTGCATGAAGAAACTGGCACCATTTGGTTGCGCCCCATTAATAGTGAGGGAACTGAAGCGGAAGAAATCAGCAATGCTGAATAGTTTTTAACTTAAGCTTGTTTTGATTTGTTATCGCCATGCAAGCAACTACCAAAGGCAATTAAATCAATCCCTGAGAAGAGAAAACTAATTCCCACCAATATTCCAAGTACCGATAATAAACCCCCAAATTTCATAGAAACAATTAAAGCGCCAAGTATCAAAGTAACAACTCCATTTGCTAATCCCCAACGCCAGCCGTTGATTTCTTGATGGCTGAGAGCTGCAGCGATCGCCACAACACCTTCAACAACAAACACAATCCCAATTGCAACACTAAGGGCTAATACCTGCGCTACAGCATCAACGGGTCCACTGGAAAACTGTTGCAGGATTGAAATACCTGCAATTAAAAACAAAGTGGAAACCACCAAGCGCCAAAATACCAACCAAGCTTTTAATTCGTTGCGGCGGCTTATGTTATTTATCCAACCAACAATACCGCCAACTAAGAAGGCGATACCCACCACAGCAGTAACACCAAAAGAAGCCACCACTGGAAATATCAGAGCTAAAAAGCCCAAAACAAGCAACAGGATGCCTTCAGCAATTGTGAAAGTTTTCAACATGGTTTGAGGCGATACCCACAAGTTTTACTTAGCTAAGCAGTCCAGCCGTTTTCCAGCAACCAGTGCTTATCAATGTTCACATCAGCGCGAGGTGATCGGAGTAGTTTTTCAACATATTTAGCCAAAAGATCTGCTTCAAGATTCACTAAATCGCCAACTTTTAAAAATTTAAGCGTGGTTTGCTCCCAGCTAACGGGTATCACCGCCATCCAGAAAGCATTGGCAACAGTGCCCGCCACGGTGAGGCTGATGCCATTCACAGCAATGCTGCCCTTTTCGCAGATATAGCGATCAAAGGCAGAATCCTGCCAAGCCAATTCCAAACGCCAGGAATTACCTTCCTGCTCAATTGCTCGCACCACTCCCAGACCATCCACATGGCCACTCACTAAATGGCCGCCAAGCCGATCACTTAGGGCTAAAGCTGGCTCCAGATTCACCCAAGCAGCACTTTTTGAACGTTGAGCCAAAGTAGATCTGGCAAGGGTTTCAGCGCTCACATCAGCTTCAAAACCATCGCTGAGCAGTTCACGAACCGTTAAGCAAACGCCGTCTACCGCAACGCTGTCGCCCCGTTTTAAAGGGGTTAAGCCATGGCCCTGCCACTGCACCCGTAAGGCGCCAGACAAGGGATAAAGCTGGCCGATGGCCTGCACTAATCCCGTAAACATCTTGTTGGGGGTGTGGGTGATTTGTGATCTAGCCATAATCATGGTGCCCACATCACCGTTGCCATGGTGGAAATGACGGTGGCTGGGATTGCCCTTGATGCCGCCAGTAGAAGCCCAATCGTGCTGCTGCGAGATCCTTCCGGCCGGCGCCAAGTGCCGATTTGGATCGATCAATCACAAGCTCAAAACATTGTTGCGGGGCTGCAGGAGCAGAGCCCCCACAGGCCCCTCAGCCACGATTTAATGGCAAATCTGATGGCCGTAGCAGGTTTAGAACTGGAACGGGTTGTTATCCACAGCATTGAGGCAAACACCTTTAGAGCCCTGCTTAAGGTGGTTGATCACAGTGGTGAAAACCACGAAATTGATTGCCGCCCCAGTGATGCGATCGCTCTTGCTTTGCGCACTGGCAGCAGCCTTTGGATGCTGGAAGAAGTGGTGAGTGATGCATCAATCCCGGTGGATGCAGAAGCTGATGCAGAAGAAATCGCCGATTTTCGTCGTTTTGTTGACGGCCTCAGCCCTGCTGAACTGATCCGCCAACAAGGCAGAGCCCAACCTGATCGAGATCCAGATAGCGATGGAGCTCCCCAGCAAAAATCCAGCTAACACCGCTAGCCGCCGAGCCTTTGGCAAGGGGCCAGCGGTATCCCTTTTCACCCTTGGCACCATGCGTGCCCTTGGGGCTGCAAGTGAGTTGCAGCAGGTGCTGGAAGCAGCTTTAGAGGTGGGGATAAATCACCTCGAAACAGCACCGGCCTACGGCAAAAGCGAGCACTACTTGGGTTTAGCACTTAGCCGCTTGGCGCTTAATCCCAAAGAGCTTGTGATTACGAGCAAAATCCTGCCAGGCCTTGCCTTAGTTGAGGCAAAACAGCAGTTGCAACGCAGCCTGGAGCGGCTGGGTATAACCCACCTAAATAATCTTGCTGTTCACGGAATCAACCAAAAGCAGCATTTGCAATGGGCCATTGAAGGTGCAGGTGCTGAATTGTTGGAGTGGGCCTTAAGTGAAGGCTTAGTGGGGCAGGTGGGCTTCTCCAGCCACGGCAACCCGGCGCTGATAAAGGCAGCGATTGAGAGCGGTTTATTTAGTTTTGCAAACCTGCATTTGCATTTGTTTGATCCCCTACGGCTGCCGCTAGCCCAAATGGC
>NZ_CEXBMR010000035.1:0-19738 GCF_982614295.1 Synechococcus sp. | reverse complement strand
CCCCGAGCTGCTCCTGTAGTTGCTGCGCGGCGGTTTGCATTCCATCAGCGCCAATCCCATCAAGGCGGACCACCAAAATTTGATAATCCCCAACGGTTTCGGCCTGGTTCAGCAATGCCGATGCTTTAACTAATGCCAATTCTTCCCGGGCTGCAGCTAATGCCTTCCCAGTGGCTTTTAATTCCTCCTGCAAAAGCCCCACCCGCTCAAGAATTTCAGCTGGTTGCACCTTGAAGCGTTCAGTGAGGGCCTTCACTACCCCATCTCGTTGGTTTAGGTATGGCAACAGCGCTGAACCCGCCACTGCCTCGATACGGCGCACACCTGCAGCTACCCCAGCCTCGCTGATGATTTTGAACACACCAAGTTCGGCGCTATTTGCCACATGGGTACCACCGCAAAGCTCCATCGAAACCCCTGGCACATCCACCACCCGCACCAGGTCTCCATATTTCTCACCAAACATCGCTACCGCTCCCGCTGCTTTTGCCTGCTCAATCGGCATCTCACTCACCTGCAAGCTAAGGGCTGCAGTGATCCAGCTATTGATTAACGCCTCAATTTGATCCAGTTCCGATGGGGTAATGGCACGGGGCGAATGGAAATCAAAACGCAGCCGATCAAAATCCACAAGCGAACCGGCCTGGGAGATGGCGGGATCCACCAACTGCTTGAGGGCCGCCTGCAGTAGGTGGGTGGCGGTGTGATTTGCCTGGGCGCAGCGCCGAAATTTGGCATCCACCTGGGCCTGCACCACATCACCCACCGCTATAGAACCGCTTTCAACCTGGCCGCTATGTACATACACATTGCGGTTGCGTGTAACCGAATTTATCGCCACTTTCACAGCAGAATTGGCGAGCAGGCCCTGATCGCCAACCTGGCCACCCCCCTCGCCGTAAAAAGGAGTGGCATCCAAAATCAACTGCACCTGATCACCAGAATTAGCCTGCTGGGCTACTGCACCATTTACCAATAACGCCAATGCAGTAGCGGTTTGGTTTAGCTGTTTGTAGCCATTGAAGGTAGTAATAGCTGAAACTGCAACCACTTGATCAATCGCAGCCTGCAAGGTGAGATCAATGCTTACCGCTGCGGCCTTGGCCCGCTCCCGTTGGGCCTGCATTGCCATTTCAAATCCGGCAAGGTCCACCTTGAGACCATGCTCTGCGGCGATCTCCTCAGTTAACTCCAAAGGAAAACCATAGGTGTCGTAGAGTTCAAAAGCCTGTTCACCACTTATCTGCAAGGGGTTAGCAGCCAACAGCTCCGCCAATAACTTCTCACCACGATCAAGGGTTTCAAGAAACCGGGTTTCCTCGCGAGCGAGCTCCACCAGGATCAACTCACGGCGCTCAAGCAATTGGGGATATGCCGCAGCCATCAATGCAATTGAGGCTTCTCCCATTGTCGCTAAAAAAGGCTTTTCAATACCAAGTAGCCGTCCATGACGCACCACGCGCCGCAATAGGCGCCTAAGGATATAGCCGCGGCCCAAATTGCTAGCTGTTACGCCATCACAAATAAGTTGCGTAATTGCACGCGAATGATCAGCGATCACCTTCAAAGAAGTTTGCCCTTTGGAATCAAGATTTTGATAGTTAATAGCTGCAAGATTTGCTGCTGTTTCAATTAGTGGGTAGATCAGATCAGTTTCATAGTTGTTAGGCACCTGCTGAAGAATTTGAGCCATTCGCTCAAGGCCCATGCCGGTATCAATACATGGCTTTGCGAGAGGAGTTAGCTCCCCTTCTGCGTTGCGGTTGTATTGCATAAATACCAAGTTATAAAACTCGATAAAACGGGAGTCGTCTTCTAGATCAATGCCGATGTCGCCTAGTTCTGGTTTGAAGTCGTAATAGATTTCGGAGCATGGTCCGCAAGGACCGGTGGGGCCAGAAGCCCAAAAATTATCGGCTTCATCCATACGAATGATTCGATTTGGCTTAACGCCTACCAGATCGCGCCAGATCTGCTCTGCTTCGTCGTCTTCCCTGAAAACACTAACTACCAAATTTTTTGGATCAAGCCCATACACCTCAGTACTCAGCTCCCAAGCCCATTTGATCGCCTCTTCCTTGAAATAATCAGCAAAGGAAAAATTACCGAGCATCTCAAAATATGTGTGATGCCGCGCCGTACGGCCCACATTTTCAATATCGTTTGTTCTTATGCATTTTTGGCTGCTGGTAACCCGCGCCGCAGGCCGCTGCTGCTGCCCCAAAAAAACCGGCTTGAATGGCAACATGCCAGCGATAGTGAGCAGCACCGTGGGATCTTCCGGCACCAAGGAAGCGCTTGCCATTGGTTTATGGCCTCGCTGCTCAAAAAATTTAAGAAAAGCAGCACGAATTTCACTGCCGCTGCGGGGGGTAATTGCCATTTCGAAGCATTTCAAACCTGATGCAGCCATGATCTCGCAACGGCGATTCAATTCGCTGCCAGCGCCCAGCCATAGTGATGCGCTGGGGCGCTATTTCCTATGACCCTGCTGCATGCCGCGTGGCTGCAGAATTCTGCTCTGCCTTGCCTTGCCCTCTGGGCTGATAACTGGCAGGTAGCAACACCAATCGAGCTAGATCGGCTGGAGGCACCCCCGCTCCATCCGCTTGCTTTATCTGAACCTGAATTATCAAATTGGTTGCAGCAACAGAAATTGTTGCCAGCAGGAACGCAGCCTCTGGAATTGCAATTAAGCCTGCCCACCCGCAGTAATGGCCTGCCTTTGATGGCGGGTGAGTTGCTACCAAAACAGCTGGAATGGTGGCCTTGGCGGGTGTCTGCCCTTGTATTACCAGCTCCCTTGGCAGCCACCTGGCTGAGCAAATTACCGCTAACTGGAGGCGGCAATACTTGTCTCAGCGATGAATTGCTCTGGTGGAGCCACTTGCAGCGCTGGGTATTGAGCTTGATCGCCCGGGGGCGTTGGCTACCGGCCGTGCAAACAAATCGCTCTGGCCTTGCTAGTGGCCGTTGGGAACCGTTGCTCAACCATGAAAGCGACCGCCGCCGCCTGGAAGATCTAGCTAGCCGCATGCCCGCAGCAATCCACTGCGCCAATGCTCCTGAAATAGCTGAACTGGCCTGCATGCGACCAAGTGCGCCCCGCTTGCAACTCGCGGAAATTATTGCCGTTCTGCTCGATAGCCAGCTGCGTTCAGATCAAGCAACTTATTTCAATGAAATAGAAACTCCAAAATTAGACCCCTTACTAGCTGCCTGGCAGAGCTCTTTGCATTGCAGTGCAGCCGATTTGGAGCTTGTGGAAGGGGATTGCCAACGGCTGGCTTCCGCCACTGCCCATTGGCGCGAAACAGTGGCCGGAAGGATGGCTCCAGCAAGGGCTGTATTAGAGCTGCAGGTGCCAGCAGAGGGCAGTGAACTGTGGCAACTGCATTTCGGCCTACAAGCAGAAGCGAATCCAAGCCTGCGTAAACCCGCTGCAGCGGTGTGGGCCGCTGGGGCAGGCAAACTTCAATTGGGCGACATCAATGTGGCGGATCCAGCGGAATTATTGCTGGAGGGTTTAGGTAGGGCCTTAGTGGCTTTTGAGCCCCTCGGTCGCGGCTTAGAAACTGCCACCCCTGAGCAGATGCAATTGGCTCCAGCAGAAGCATTTGTGCTGGTGCGAACCGCTACTGCTCGCCTGCGTGATGTGGGGGTAGGAGTGGTGTTACCCGCAAGCCTCAGCGGCGGCCTAGCAAGCCGGCTCGGCCTGGCGATTAAAGCCGAATTACCAAGCGGAGCAACAGGTTTCAGCCTTGGCGAAGATCTCGAATGGAGCTGGGAGTTGATGATCGGCGGTGTATTAATCAGCCTTAAAGAGCTGGAACGGCTACAAGCAAAACGAAGTCCGTTGGTGCAACACAAGGGGGCATGGCTTGAATTAAGACCGGGGGATCTACGCAATGCCGAAAAGTTTTGCGCGCTTAACCCACCCCTAAGCCTTGATGACGCCTTAAGGCTCAGCGCCAACGAAGGGGAAAGCCTGCAGCGGCTGCCGGTGCATCAATTTCAAGCCGGTCCGCGCCTGCAAGCGGTGTTGGAGCAATACCACCAGCAAAAAGCCCCTGATCCGCTACCTGCACCGGAGGGATTTAGCGGGCAGCTACGGCCATATCAAGAACGGGGTTTGGGTTGGCTTGCTTTCTTGCATCGCTTCAACCAAGGCGCCTGCTTAGCAGACGACATGGGCTTGGGCAAAACAATTCAACTGCTGGCATTTTTACAACACTTAAAAGCAGAAAAAGAATTGCGCCGCCCCGTATTACTGGTGGCTCCCACTTCAGTGCTCACGAATTGGAAACGGGAAGCGGGTAAATTCACCCCAAAACTAAATCTAATTGAGCACTACGGGCCAAAACGAGCGGCGACAGATGCTGCGTTAAGCAAAAGCCTAAAAGGGATAGATCTGTGTTTAACAAGCTATGCCTTATTGCAAAGAGATAGCAATCTATTAAGCAATGTGGATTGGCAGGGGGTGGTAATAGACGAAGCCCAGGCGATCAAAAATGCTGCTTCAAAACAAAGCCAAGCTGCACGCCTGCTGGCAAAACCATCGCGCCAAGGGCGTTTCCGCATTGCCTTAACCGGCACACCAGTGGAAAACAGGGTTAGTGAACTGTGGGCACTAATGGATTATCTCAATCCCCGCGTGTTGGGAGAAGAGGATTTCTTTAAACAACGCTATAAGTTGCCGATTGAACGCTATGGAGATACAGCATCATTAAAGGATCTAAAATCCAGAGTTAAACCATTTATATTGCGCCGTTTAAAAACAGACAAATCAATAATTACAGATCTACCAGAAAAGCTTGAACTAAATGAATGGGTTTCCCTAAGCCCCGAACAACGCCGCTTATATACAAAAACCGTAGATGCAAGCCTGGAGGCAATCCAAAGAGCACCTCTTGGCAAGAAAAATGGCCAAGTTCTAGCTCTGCTCACACGTTTAAAACAAATCTGTAATCATCCCGCTCTTGCGCTTAAAGAAGAAACAGTAGGCGAAGGTTTTGCAAGCAGGTCAGCTAAATTGCAACGGCTTGAAGAATTGCTTGAAGAGCTGTTAGAAGCCGGAGATCGAGCATTGTTATTCACTCAATTCGCCGAATGGGGGCACTTATTACAAAGCCACCTGCAGCAACGCTGGCAGCAAGAAGTGCCCTTTTTGCATGGTGGTAGTAGTAAAAATGCTAGGCAAGCGATGGTGGATCGCTTTCAACTAGATCCGCGGGGTCCGCAATTATTTCTACTTTCGTTAAAAGCTGGTGGCGTTGGTTTAAATCTAACAAGAGCAAGCCATGTATTCCATATAGATCGCTGGTGGAATCCGGCTGTAGAAAATCAAGCTACAGACAGGGCCTACCGCATTGGCCAACAAAAGAAGGTGTTAGTGCATAAATTCATCACCACTGGCTCAATTGAGGAAAAAATAGATCAGATGATAAAAGAAAAAGCAAAACTTGCAGCGGATATTGTTGGCAGCGGCGAAGAATGGTTGGGTGGTTTGGAATTTACACAGTTAAGAAACCTGGTGGCCCTGGAGGAGAACTAAAATGACAAGCGGCAATAATATCACCACCCAATTAGGTAAAGATGGATTGGGAGAGCAGCCTTGGTGGGTGCTCGAGTGGATGGAATTAATTAATTCATATCGCTATAAAAAGCGCCTTGAAAGAGCTTGGATTTATGCCCGTGAAGGCAATGTAATTTCCATTAGGTTTGAAGGGCGTAGGGTACAAGCGGAGGTGCAGGGCACTGAATCAGAACCTTATAAAGTGCAATTATGGCTTGATGTTTTAACTGATGAAGATTGGGAATTTGTATTAGAAGCCCTCAGCCAAAAAGCGCGCTGGGCCTGCCAGCTATTGGCCGGGATTATGCCGCAGGATATCGAACGGGCTTTTGCCGCCAGCGGTCGTAGATTATTCCCTTTTAAATTAGAAGAAATTGGTAGTGAATGCAGCTGCCCAGACAAGGCAAATCCCTGCAAACATATCAGTGCTGTTTATTATTTGATGGGTGATCGTTTTACTGAAGATCCTTTTGTTTTATTCCAATTACGGGGCCGTAGCCGCAAGCATTTACTGCAGGCGCTAGCTGAAAAGCGCAAAATAATATTACAAAACAAACAAGAAATTGCAGGTGCTTCTATTAATCATGCTATTGAGAATTATGTAGATGCCGAGAAATGGTGGCAATACAATTCGCCATTAGATCCTGATTTAGTGGTGATCACGCCAGCCCTTGAAAGCAGTGGCTTAGCAGAAGCTGGTGATCTACCGCTGGCAGAGGAACCGCTTTATCCACAGGCAAAACAAATATTTTTGGAACACCTGCGTGAACATAGCAATCAAAAAGCGCAAGCAGCAATGTTGCTGGCGATGGCAACAAACGCAACTCCGTGAATCAAAACCAAAACAACCCCAACGATCCCCCCTGGCTTTGCCCCGAAACCCTGGGGCTGGTGGCTTTATTATTACAATCACATCAAAAGTATTTTGGTAGGCCTCTATTACAGGCGAAAGGAACTCGCCTTGCAGCTCAAGAATTATTCATACTAGACCAAGTGATTCTTTGCCATAATGGTGCAGAAGATCCGTGTTTTATTTATGCAAATAGAGCTGCATTAAATTTATTTAAACGCAGCTGGTCTGAGATGGTGGGTTTGCCTTCAAGGCTTAGTGCAAGCCAGCAGCAACGCTTTGATCGTGAAAAGTTTTTAGCGCAGGTAAAAGAAAAAAATTGGCTTGATGGCTACGGAGGTGAACGAATTAATAGCCAGGGAGAACGGTTCCAAATTCGCGGCGCAAAACTATGGAATTTGATTGATGCAGAGTTGCATTACAGGGGCCAAGCCGCATGTTTTAGCGATTGGTGGTGGTGCGGAGAACCGAAGCCGGTAAGGAGCACCGAACCAAAAAGTTCGGTTCATACACTCCACAACAGCATTCCTTTTAACGATGCTTGATGGGTCTTCTGAACTTCAACCAATGCTTACTCGCCACGCAACCCATTTCGATCTATTCGACAAACTTGAACAGCAAATAGCACAGGCCGAACGGGTACCGGCCGCTGAAGTGCGTGAAACAAATGAAGGCTTCCAGATCAGCCTTGAATTACCTGGTGTTGATCGCCAATCAATCGATGTAAAAGCAACAGAACGCAGCCTGGTGGTTACAGCCCAACGCTGCATTCCAACTTTTAATTCAACGGAAGATCAAAACCAAACAGCTCAACAAAGCGCACCTTTAGTGAATGAGTTCCGCTATGGCACCTGGAGCCGTAGTTTCCGCTTCCCCCGTGGCATCAACCGCGACCAACTAAAAGCCAACTACAAAGATGGCTTGTTGCATATCAATGCACCAAAAGCAGAATCCAATGCTGCTGTAACTGTTGCGGTAGAGGGTTAGTTCTGCAAAGGTGGCCCAGGGCACAGCCAATCCAACCTGCAACAACCGAGACTCACAATCTCACCCATGCATGGTTTCGGATGGAACTAATACGCGTGTGCACCAGCACCGCTCCTGGGCTCCGCATTTGGCTAAATGCTTTACGTAAAGATCTGATACGCCTTGGCCACCGGGTTGAAATCATCGATAACGGAGCAGTGCATGGGGCGCTGCGGGCAAGCCATCCCAACATTGTTGGGCTGCTTTGCCTTGATGCAACGCTCCAGCCGGATAGGGAACAAGGTGGGCTCGAGCTCCTAACCCGTTTGCAATGGCATGGGGAACCAGGCACCGATGAAACTTTGCAGCAGTTTCGCGATCAGGTATCGGCATTAGTGAGCTCGATACCGGGCTTAAGTTTGCGCAACAACAGCCCCAAGCCGGCCTTAGATTCGATCTAACGCAAATCAGCCATGGAGCCAAGGCTCACAGTGCAGCAGCTCGATATTGCTGCCGATACAACCACATTGCGATCGCTTGATTGGGATCGCAGCCGTTTTGATATTGAATTCGGCCTGCGCAACGGCACCACATACAACTCCTTTTTGTTAAGAGGAGAACGCGTTGCCCTTGTGGATTCCAGCCATGCAAAATTCCGTAATCAATGGATACCTGCACTAAAAGAACTTATTAATCCCTGTTTGATCGATCACCTGGTTATTTCCCACACAGAACCAGATCATTCCGGTTTAGTTGCAGATTTATTGGATTTAAACCCAAATATGGAGGTGGTGGCTTCCAAGGTGGCGATCAATTACCTCGAAAGCATGGTGCATCGCCCCTTTCGAAGCCGCGCTGTTAAAAGCGGTGATCGCCTTGATCTCGGCGCAAATGCCAACAGTGGAATTCAGCACGAACTGGAATTTTTAAGCGCTCCAAATCTGCATTGGCCAGACACAATATTTAGTTTTGACCATGGCACCGCAGTGCTTTATACCTGTGATGCTTTTGGTTTGCACTATTGCAGCGAAGCAACTTTTGATGTTGATCCAGGTGCCATAGCACCAGATTTTCGTTACTACTACGATTGCCTAATGGGCCCGAATGCCCGCAGTGTGCTGCAAGCACTAAAACGCATAGACGCGCTTCCGCCAATAAAACTGATCGCTACTGGCCACGGCCCCTTACTAAGAGATCATCTCAAATTATGGTTAAACGACTACGGCGATTGGAGCCGTGAGCGCAGCAAAGGTGATCGCTACGCAGCTGTTGTTTACGTGAGTTTATATGGATTCTGTGATCGCCTGAGCCAAGCGATTGCTAGAGGTATCAATAAAACAGATTTGCCCGTGCAATTGGTGGATCTAAGGGGTACTGAACCCCAAGAATTGGCAGCCTTAATTGGAGAAGCAGCTGCAGTGGTGCTCCCCACCCCACCAGCTAATCGCGATAGCGATTTACAGAGCAATTGGGGAACCGTTTTAGCAGCTTTACAAGCCAAACAACCAGTGGGTTTATACGACGCCTATGGCGGCAACGACGACCCGATTGATGCTATTGCTGGCCAATTGCGCGAACTTGGCCATAGCCAAGCTTTTGCAGCACTGCGCATTCGTAGTGTGCCTGATGCGGCTGCCTATCAATTATGCGAAGAGGCTGGCACCGATTTAGGTCAATTGCTATTGCGCGATAAAGCGATAGCGGCGATGAAGGCTCTAGATGCAGATGTTGATAAAGCTCTAGGTCGCCTTAGCGGAGGCTTATATGTGGTAACAGCGCGGCAGGAAGAACGCAGTAGCGCCATGGTTGCTAGCTGGGTGAGCCAAGCGAGCTTTACCCCCCCCGGGCTAACGGTGGCTGTTGCTAAAGATCGTGCGATCGAGGCGTTATTGCAGATGGGCGATAACTTTGTAATTAATGTTTTAGCAGCTGAAAACCATCAGCCCCTACTGCGGCATTTCCTAAAGCGTTTTCCCCCCGGTGCTGATCGTTTTAAAGGTATAGCCACTTTAGATTCTGCCGCCATCGGCGGACCTGTATTGAGCGATGCCCTGGCATTTCTTGATTGCGTGGTGATGCAACGCATGGAATGCGCCGATCATTGGCTTATATATGCAGAAGTGCGAAACGGCAACGTAGCTGATCAGCAAGCACTCACTGCAACCCACCACCGCAAAGTGGGGAACCACTACTAATGGAAGATCGCCGTGTTATTCAGATAGCGCTAGAGGAGGATTTGATCTGCCTGCGGGGGTTAAGCCCCAAGCGCTTGCGATTTGAGGTGGAGTATGGGCTGGAGCGGGGCACCTGCCACAACAGTTTTCTTCATACCAGTAGTAGTAATTGCGCAGCTGTACTGGTGCATCCACCTGGAGATGCCTTTGCGGAACCATTTTTAGAGCAACTAAAAGATTTAGTGCCCTTCACCAGCCCCCTCTCCGTGGTGCTAGGTGATGTGAACCCAAATCGGGTGGCCTTGCTGCAGCGCTTAGCAAAAAGCTGGACCCAACTAAAACTGGTGGCATCTAATGCCGGCGCAAAACTGCTTAAGGAGTTATGGCACCAACAACGGCCGGGCACTGAAGAGCAAACTCCTCCTCCGGCTTTAGCACCATTGGAGGTGGTTAAACATGAACAGCTACTTGTATTACCCAATGGCCAAGAATTACAGCTATTGGCCTTGCCTACACCACGCTGGCCCGGCGGCTTAGCAGCCTTCCACCGCGCCAGTGGCCTATTGATGAGTGGTCGTTTCTTTGCTGCTCACTTTTGCACCGAAAGCTACGCCGAAATCAATTCCACCAGTAGTAGCGAAGATCGCCGCTACTACTACGACTGCCTGATGGCGCCAATGGCTAACCAGGTGGAAATAGTAGTTAACCGTTTAGAAGAATTAGCAATCCGTAGTATCGCTCCAGGCCATGGCCCCGCAATTGTGGATAGCTGGCGCAGCCTCCTGGCTGATTACCGCCGTTGGGGGGAGGTGCAACGCAAAGCAAGTATTGCTGTAACCCTTATTTATGCCAGCGCCTATGGCAATACCGCCGCTATTGCTGATGCCATTGCCCAAGGTATCGCCCGCACTGGCGTGCGCGTAAACAGCCTGAATTGCGAATTCAGCGACCCCGGGCTACTGCTAGATGGAATAAAGAATTGCAATGCCGTATTGATCGGCTCGCCCACCTTGGGGGGGCATGCCCCCACCCCAATTGTTTCTGCCCTTGGCACCTTGCTTGCAGAAGGCGATCGCAGCAAACCTGTGGGTGTATTTGGCAGTTTTGGTTGGAGTGGTGAAGCGGTTGATCTGCTGGAAAGCAAACTTAGTGATGCAGGATTTAAGCAAGCCTTTGCCGCAATCCGGGTGAAATTCAAACCCGATGTTCAAACGCTTAAGCGCTGTGAAGAAACCGGCATGGCCTTGGCGAGGGAGTTGCAACAGCAACAAAAACGTCAACAAAAACGCACTGCTGGCGGCCTCAGTGAAAGCCGCAGTGACCCCGCAGTTCTGGCGCTCGGCAGGGTGATCGGTTCCCTTTGTGTATTAACGGCCCGTAAAGGGGAGGGGGAGCAAAGCCTTAGTGGTGCAATGGTGGCGAGCTGGGTAAGCCAGGCAAGTTTTCAACCGCCGGGTTTCAGTGTGGCGGTAGCCCGCGATCGAGCTGTGGAAGCACTGCTGCATGTGGGCGATCGTTTTGCTTTGAACGTGCTTGCCGCAGGCCGTGAATTAACAACGATGAAGCAGTTTTTGCAGCCTTTTAGCCCCGGCAGCGATCGTTTTGCTGGCCTTGAATTGCGCAACAGCCCAGCGGGGCAACCCCTGCTGCCAGATGCATTGGCCTGGCTAGAAGCCACTGTGCAACAACGCATGGATTGCGGCGACCACTGGGTGCTCTATGCCCAAGTAACTGGCGGTGGCCTTTTTGATGAATCGGGCCTAACAGCTCTGCACCATCGCCGCAGTGGCGCTAACTACTAACCGCTTGTATATCTGGCTTTAGAAAAAAAGCGTGTTAATTCGATCGATTTGGGTTCAAATGTGATCGGTTTGAATTAAAGGTTGTGCAAGCCGGCGAAACCCTTAACGAATTCAACGCAAGCGTTATAAAACCCCTTGAACCAGCGGTGCGATATCGCGGTTTTGTGCTGATCCCTCAGCAAGATTTCAGCTGGCTGGTGAGGCCAGAACGCAGCCCGATGCATGTGCTGCCATTTCGTGCACCAGCATGTTCAATTTCAGATGTAAAAGCTTTGGTTGATTGGCGTTTGGCGCGGCTGGGGCGCGATCGTCGGCCGCGGCTCGATCTATTACCGCAGCAAACGAAAAGTAGTAGCTCAAGCCCAAGCCAGTTGCGTTTAGAAAATATTGCCAGCAATCAACAGCAGCGATACTGCGCTTAAGCCGCCTGGGGCGGTGGGGTGGGATCCCAGCTTTGCAGCGGAATTACCAAGGTGGCCCAGTGCAAGGGGCGTTGCGGACGGGTGCGGCGTGGTTTACGCACACCAAATGGAACCCGCACCACATTGGTACCTTCCATTTGCACCGTTTCGCCCTTCGCTAAAGATTGCTGTAATTGACCCGCTTGGAAAGGTAACTCAGGGCTACTGAGCACTTTTAGATGAGTGCTGATTTTGCTGGTCATGATCCCCATCAGACAGCTTTGCCGTGAAAACCAAAAGGCTTTCAACCGCACTTGGACCAGATAATGCAACAAAGGCAAGGCTTAAATCAAGTAGAAAATCTTAAGTTTTAAGTGATTAAAATAAAAAGAAACTTGTTTTTAGCTCAAATCACAGTCCCCATCAGGATTCACAAGATTAAAAAAGATTTCAATTGGGCATTAATTCAGGGCTTGCCAGCTCTTGCACCGATGGGCAACTGCACACAAGATTGCGATCGCCGTAGGCATTATTGATGCGTGCCACTGCAGGCCACAATTTATTAGTAAGCAATCCAGCTACTGGGAATGCTGCCTCCTGGCGGCTGTAGGGGCGATCCCACTGATTTGCCGTAACTGCTGCCTGGGTATGGGGTGCGCGTTTTAGGGGGTTGTTTTGTGGGTCGCTATGGCCTGCTTCGATCGCCGCCACCTCAAGGCGAATTGACAGCATCGCCTCAACAAAACGATCAAGTTCCCGCAAAGATTCACTTTCGGTTGGTTCCACCATCACGGTGCCCGCCACAGGCCAACTCACTGTTGGGGCGTGAAATCCATAGTCCATCAGCCGTTTAGCAAGATCATCCACCTCCAATCCAGCGGTGGTTTTGAGGGGCCGTAGATCAAGGATGCACTCGTGGGCCACACGACCGTTTGCTCCGCGATAGAGCACGGGGTAGTGGGGGTTAAGTCTTTCCGCTAGGTCGTTAGCGGCAAGCAGGGCAATGGCAGTTGCTTTACGCAGCCCAGCTCCTCCCATCATCCGCACATACATCCAACTGATCGGCAGGATCGAAGCACTACCCCATGGGGCTGCAGACACAGCGCCAATTCCCTTTGCTCCCCCGCAAGGCACTAATGGATGGCCAGGCAGGTAAGGCGCAAGATGGCTTGCTACCGCAATCGGGCCCACCCCAGGGCCACCGCCCCCATGGGGGATGCAAAAAGTTTTATGCAAGTTGAGATGGCACACATCCGCGCCAAATAAACCCGGCTTGCAAACCCCCACCTGGGCATTGAGATTGGCACCATCGAGATACACCTGGCCGCCATGGCCATGCACCAAACCACAAATTTCACTAATACCTTCTTCAAATACCCCGTGGGTGGAGGGATAGGTAATCATCAGCGCAGCTAGTTGGTTGCTGTATTCAGCTGCTTTCTCAGCTAGATCATTGCGATCGATATTGCCATCGGCATCACATTGCACCGCCACCACCTGCATGCCTGCCATCACTGCACTGGCCGGGTTAGTGCCGTGGGCGCTGGTGGGGATTAAACACACCTTGCGGTGGCTTTCCCCCCTGCTGTTGTGCCAGGCGCGAATTACAAGCAAACCTGCAAATTCGCCCTGGGAGCCGGCATTTGGTTGTAGGGAAACCGCAGCAAAACCAGTGAGGGCAGCTAACCAGCCTTCCAAATCATTAATTAAACGCTTGTAACCCTGGTGTTGCGGCGCTGGCACAAAGGGATGCAACCCACTAAATGCAGGCCAGCTCACCGGCAGCAACTCTGCCGCGCCGTTTAATTTCATCGTGCAGCTGCCGAGCGGAATCATCCCGTGCACAAGGGAAAAATCCTTGGCCACCAGCCTTTGGATGTAGCGCAGCAATTCGGTTTCACTGCGATAGCGCTGAAAAACCTCCTGTTGCAACCAAGGGCGAAGCCGGGGGCCAATTTCCCCCACCCCCTCAGGCCTTGCTGCAGCAGCAGCTAGTAAATCGCTTGTAGCGGGCGGCTGTTGGCCTAATCCAGCGCCGAAGAGGGCCAGTAAGCGCTCCAGTTCAGCAGTATTACTGCAAGCATCAAGGCTGATGCCAATTCCATCTGGCAATTGCAAAAAATTGAACCCCGCCGCTTCTGCTTGGGCGATCCAATTGCTCGGATTTTCTAGCCGCAATTGCAATGTATCGAAGCTGGGGGTGGCACTTAATTCCAGCCCCATCTGGCTTAAGCCCAAAGCCAGAGCAGCTGTTAAGCGTTGCACCTGCAAAGCCTGGGCTTTTAAGCCCTTCGGGCCGTGGTATACCGCGTAGAAACCAGCCAACACCGCGAGTAAAACCTGGGCTGTGCAGATGTTGCTGGTGGCTTTATCACGGCGAATGTGTTGTTCACGGGTTTGCAAAGCAAGCCGCAGGGCTTCATTGCCTTCATCGTCTTTTGAAATTCCAACCAACCTGCCAGGAATCTGCCTTTTATAAATTTCGCTGCAGGCAAAAAATGCAGCATGGGGGCCGCCAAAGCCAAGGGGCACTCCAAATCTTTGGGCGCTGCCCACTGCGATTTCAACCCCCAAGCTGGCCACCGGTGCCATCAACACCTGCGCTAGTGGATCCACCACAGCGATAACTACTGCTCCCGCCGCTTTTGCCTTAGCGATTACCGCCTCAGGATTAAGGCAGCGGCCACTGGCTCCGGGCAACTGCAAAAGCAGGCCAAAACTGCGCTGATCAAACTGCATTGCCAGCGGATCTTCAAGCACCAACTCAATGCCAAGCGGTTCAGCGCGGGTTTGCAACACCGCCAGGGTTTGAGGAAATAAATCCGCCTGCACATGAAAGCGTTGGGCCTCAGGGCGGCGGCATACCCCACGGGCAAGAGCCATCGCTTCTGCTGCTGCCGTGGCCTCATCTAATAGAGAGGCATTGGCAATCTCTAAACCCGTTAGCTCGCTGATCAGGGTTTGAAAATTGAGCAGCGCTTCAAGGCGGCCCTGGGCGATTTCCGCTTGATAAGGGGTGTATGCCGTGTACCAGGCGGGATTTTCAAATACATGGCGCTGCAGCAACGCAGGAATTGGGCAGCTGTAGTAGCCGAGGCCGATCAGGCTGCGCAATTGTTGGTTTTGGCTAGCAATTTGCTCCAAATCCGCCAATGCTTGGCCTTCAGAGCAACCCGTTGGCAATCCCTCGCACGCTTCATTGGCGGGTAGCAAGATCGCTGCAGGCACGCATTCCTGCAATAAATCCTCCAGGGTTTCACAGCTGAGCCGCTCGAGCATCAAGGCCTGTTCAGCTGGCGATGGCCCGAGGTGGCGCTCAACAAAAGCATCATCAGCTCCTAAATCAAAATTCACTTGCCCTGCACCTTGGCGCTGTAGGCAGCGGCATCAAGCAACGCCGCCGCTTGGCTGGGATCAGTGGCTTCTATTTCCAGCAGCCAGCCAGCACCATAGGGATCGCTTTGCAGCAGTTCCGGTTGATCAATTACCGCTTGATTGCAGGCCAGCACCCTCCCGGACAGGGGGGCATACATCTCCTCCACCGCTTTCACCGATTCCACCGTGCCAAAACTCTTACCAAGTTCAAGCGCGGCACCGGGGCTTGGCAACTCAACAAAAACAATGTCGCCCAATTGCTGCACGGCAAAAGCACTGATGCCAACGCGAATAGGGGCCGCATTAAGTGCCGCGTATTCATGGCTGTCTGCATAGAGCAGTTCAGCAGGAAAAGAAAGGGCCATCGCCTGCGTGAGGGTGGAAAGTGTTTTTAGTTTGAAGCAAGGGCCCACCAGCCCGTGAGTGCCGCAGCTAAGGCAAGGGCACCATGGCTGCGGTGGGTGCCCCCTTGGCTGAAGAGCACGTAAGGCTCCCTAAGGGGCGCATCAGCGGAAAATTCACTGGTGCTGCCATCGATAAAGGTGCCTCCTGCCATCACGAGATCACTGCTGTAACCAGGCATTGCTGCTGGCACCGGGTTTAAATAACTCTCCACCGGAGAGCAACTCTGAAAAGCCCTGCACACCTCCTGCAGGGCCCTTGGATCACCAAACTTCACCGCTTGAATCACATCACTGCGGGCTGCTCCAGGCAGGGGTTGCACCTCTAAATTTTGATTAAGAAAAACTTGAGCAATTAAATCAGCATTGATCAGGGCTTCTGCCACCATTTGCGGTGCCAAAAATAAGCCTTGAAATAAAAGACGATGCAAATCAAAACCGGTGCCACCAGCCGCGCCGATACCTGGGGCTGTGAGCCGGCAGCAGGCCTGCTCCACTAGTTCTGCCACACCAGCAACATATCCACCGGTTGGAACAATTGTGCCGCCGAGATTTTTGATCAGTGAACCGGCGATTAGATCAGCGCCAACGGCGGTGGGTTCTTCTGCTTCCACCAATTCGCCATAGCAGTTGTCAACAAAAACAATGCAGTTGCGCTGCAGTTTTTTTATTTGATCGCAGAGCCGAGCGATTTCCGCCACCGGCAGCGAAGGACGCCAGCTGTAGCCGCAACTGCGTTGAATCAAAACCATCCGAGTTGGAATCGATAGGGCATCGGCGAGGCCCTCTGTATCAACTACGCCTGTGGGGCTTAGGGGTAGTTCGCTGTATTCAATGCCAAATTCGGCAAGAGACCCCTTCCCATGGCCCCGCAAACCAATTACCTCCTCAAGGGTGTCGTATGGGCGGCCGGTGATTGAGAGCAAACGATCCCCTGGCCTCAGCACACCGAATAAGGCTGCTGCAATGGCATGGGTGCCACTCACAAATTGCAACCGCACAGCTGCCTGTTCTGCCCCCAGCACCCGGGCAAAAACACGATCGAGAGTTTCACGGCCTTGGTCGTTGTGGCCGTAGCCATTCACTGAAGCGAAGTGATGGGTGCCGAGTTTTTCAGCTTGAAAAGCAGCTAACACTTTTGCTAATTGCGGTTGCACTGCGGCGGTGCGCTTTGCAGCATGGCCTTCTATCTGCTCCTGAGCAGCTGCCACCGCCTCCCAAGCGCTGGGGCAAGCCACAGGCCACACCGGAAAATCACTCAGCACAGAAGATCGTAATTCGGTATTTCAGCAATCCTCCCCCAGCCCGCTCCAGCACCTGCTGCTCGATAGCAGCTAAATTCAATCAATCAGCTGTTGCATAAAACAGATCTGATCCCCCCAGTTTCACGAACTGGGTTTTTATTGGAGATTCAATTGGTCGTTGCGCCACACCCTTCCGCCACAGCTGCTTTAAACCAGCAGGAATTGCAGGAAAAGCTTTATGCCCCTCGCGGCCCGTTACCGGTAAATCAAAGAAAGGTAAAAAAAGGTACTTTCTTTTTTATGTTCGCCAACCATGTAGGAGCTGTGGCGGCACTGCTGCCAATGTTCTGGAGTTGGTGGGGGTTGTTCACTTTCGCCTTTCTGTATTGGGTAACAGTGCTTGGTGTAACCCTCGGCTTGCATCGCCTTGTTGCCCATCGCAGCTTTGAAACTCCCCATTGGCTGGAAAGGTTGCTGGTGCTTATGGGCACCTTGGGCGCCCAAGGGGGGCCAGTGGAATGGGTAGGGCTTCATCGCCATCATCACAAGTATTCAGACCAGGAAAACGACCATCACGACGCCGGCAGAGGGCTGTGGTGGGCCCATAGCGAGTGGATGCTCCACAACATCCCTGTGTTGCAACACGTTGATAAATTCACCGGAGACTTGCGCCGCGACCCTTTCTATAACTGGTTAGACCGCTGGTTTTTATTACTGCAGCTGCCTCTAGGGGGGTTGCTTTACTGGTTCGGCGAAGCAAATCAAATTCACGGCGGCGGCTTGGGTTTGGTGCTTTGGGCCATACCTTTAAGGCTCACTGTTGTTTATCACGTAACTTGGCTTGTGAATTCAGCCACCCACGTTTTTGGTTATCGCAATTTTGACAGCGCTGATCGTTCTACTAACTGTTGGTGGGTGGCAATCCTTAGTTTTGGTGAAGGGTGGCACAATAATCATCACGCTTTCCCCCATTCAGCCCGCCACGGCCTGCGCTGGTTTGAGCTTGATATCACTTGGCAACACATTAAATTTCTACGCCGACTTGGCTTAGCCCGCAAATTACGCCTTGCTCGCTATCCCAACTAGTTAATTAGTATTTATTTAACTCTAATTAATTGGAATTTTTTCTAAGATTCTGCAGCAATATATCAACACTTTCACATTCTATCCCAAGTGAGTTTGATGTAACAAGAAGATCGCTTAATTCAACATCTAATTCATTGGCGCTGTAATCATTTAAGCCCGCTATAACTGCAGCAAATTTCTCACGGCGTTGACGCTTTTCAACTCCATAGGCTGCCATTATCCGATCGCGGCATTCACGCCATGGCCGCCCGCCAGCCAGCAGCAGCCCAAGGGAGGCACTAAGTGCTGGGGCTTCCGCTTCACAAATGCGGAGATCAAAGCCGGGGGGCAAAGCCCTTAGGCCAACAAAAATCTCCAGCAGCTCCCCGGCTCCCAGCACTAAACCTGCGGAATCGATGAGGGCTTGGGGGTTATCGCCAATTGCTGCAGCAAGTTCCTGTTTTTCAGCAATTTGGGCGAATGGAAGCGGCATTTTTGCTAACCACTGATTGCAACAGCCGAGGGCAAGAAACACCTCAGGGCCGGGGGAAGCTAATTTGCTATTGCGCAAATTAGAAAGTTGGGAGCTGTGCAAACGCCCCAAATCGAGCTGTTCAGCAAGGGCTGGCAGCACCCGATGAGACCAACCATTGCGTTCGTGCCAGGCCCGCAATAGGGCAGCAAAGGCGCCATGGCCCAATTGCAAACGCTCTCGATAATCCACAAATCGCTCCAGCCACGTTGCCCAAATCTAATCCTGATCAACAAGCGCAACAATTTGTACCGTGATCAGTTGCGTGATCTGAATCCGTATTGCTATGATATCAAAATCGATACGCATTCGATTTAAATGACAGTTTTATCGGCGCCGCCCCTCGCTGCCGCCATCAGCCCCGCCCGCCGCTCAAGCAGCCTGCGCCACCCCCGCAGAGGGGAAGCTGAGGGCACAGTGCCAAAAGGTGCCCGCTGGGCCACCCTCGGCTTCATGTTGGTTATTCATGTATTGGCCGCCTATGCGCTGTTACCACGGTTTTGGAGTTTGCCTGCTCTTGCCTCCTTATTGGTGCTCTATTGGCTAACCGCCTGCCTTGGGGTAACCCTTGGTTACCACCGCTTGTTAAGCCACAGGGCCTTTCGGCTGCCGCAATGGCTGGAGCGCTTTTTTGCCACCTGCGGTGCTTTAAGCGCCCAACACGGCCCGATCGATTGGGCCGGGCTGCATCGCCACCACCATAAATTTTCCGATACGGATACTGATCATCACAACAGCCACCGCGGCTTCTGGTGGAGCCACATGGGTTGGATGTTTTCAGAAATTCCGGCCATGGCTTCCGTGCCAAGGCTCACAGGTGATCTAGCTAGCGACCCCTACTACCGCTGGCTGAACAAGTGGTTTCTA
Organism: Synechococcus sp.; assembly: GCF_982614295.1. Classification (NCBI taxonomy): domain Bacteria; kingdom Bacillati; phylum Cyanobacteriota; class Cyanophyceae; order Synechococcales; family Synechococcaceae; genus Synechococcus; species Synechococcus sp. The sequence continues at coordinate 486 of NZ_CEXBMR010000035.1, read as the reverse complement.
CTACTCCAACTACCTTTGGCCGGCTTACTTTTTTGGATCGGCACCATAACTGGCGCTGGCGGCTGGGCCCTTGTGCTTTGGGGTATACCCCTCAGACTAGTGCTGGTGTATCATGTTACTTGGCTCGTTAATTCGGCCACCCATTGCTGGGGCACTATTGCTTACCCCAGTGGTGATGCCTCCCGCAACAATCGCTGGGTAGCAGCACTCACTTTTGGCGAAGGCTGGCATAACAACCACCATGCTTTCCCCCACTCCGCCAAACAGGGCTTGCAAGCCGGACAGATAGATCTCACCTGGCAACACATCCGCCTATTGAGAGCCCTAGGCCTTGCTACCAAGGTGCGCCTGCCTGTGAATTAACCAAACCAGCTAGTGCCGTAAGCTAAAAGTTCGCCCCAGCAGTAGATCAACTCTCGAGTAATTCCCATGGCTAAACGCGTTTCAATAGTTTTAAGCGAAGACATATTCACTCTTGGCAAAACC
>NZ_CEXBMR010000034.1:0-20188 GCF_982614295.1 Synechococcus sp. | reverse complement strand
ACCCTTTGGCGCGATCGCGACAACGTGGAGTTGGTAGTACCAAACCAACTGTTTTTTACGCAGCAAATGGTTACTTATAGCGGTGTGCGAGATCGATACAGGCGCGGGCAGGTGCTCATAGGTGCTGCCTATCGCCATCCTCCAGAGCAGGTGATTGCAATTCTCGAAGCGGTTGCAGCTACGGTTCCGCGGGTACTAGCAAAACCGGCGCCTAAGGGTTTGCTTTTGCGCTACGACGATTCTGCAATTACCTACGCAATTCGTTATTGGATTGAAGATCCAATGAATGGCATCTCTGTTGCCAGTGCAGTGGGAATCGCCGTATGGAACGCCTTTTCCCGAGAGGGAATTGAGATTCCGTATCCTCAAAGAGTGCTGCATATGGATGCAGCTATTCCTAATGCCAGGACCCAGATTTGAACTGGGGACACGGCGATTTTCAGTCGCCTGCTCTACCAACTGAGCTATCCCGGCTTGCCCGCAGGCAAGGAGCAATCTTAACCCACCTGCCCCTTGTTCTTCGCTGCAGGTGTGCGTGCGAGGCAGGCAATTCCAAGGAGACCGTGGCCAGCTTGCTCTAACGCCTCCATTGCAGCCAAGGCCGTGGCCCCTGTCGTAAGGATGTCGTCTACCAGGAGCAGTGGTTGCAATTTCTCTTTTGCTGGTTCTACGCAGCGAAACACCCCTTGCAAATTGCTTAAGCGTTGCTTCCGGTTTAGGTGGTGTTGGCCAAGGCAGGCCCTATTTCTGGCTAGTGCTTTCACCAGTTGGTGGCCACCTTCTTGGGCGATCACTTCAGCAATCTCCCAGGGCATTGAAAAGCCCCCCGCCCGTCTTTCTGGTATTGCTGTAATTAGTAGCGGTACGCCCAAATCTGGGATCAACTGCAGCAGCATTCTTGCAAGAGCTTTCACCAGCTGGTGATTGCGTTGTTTGCGCAATTGCAACAACTGTTGCCGTAAGCCCCCTTCATAACTTCCTAGGGCCCACCAGGGCAACGGGCATTGCCCGTAGCTGCCTTCTACCTCAAGGGCAAGGCTGCGGCGGCAGCTAATGCAAAGCTTGCGCTCGTTATTGCTTTTTTTGCAACGGGGGCAGCAAGGATTTATCAGCAGTTGATCAAGCCAAGGGGGCAGCAAAAAAGCCATAGCTTGGAGGCGTTAACACTGATCATTCCCCCTTATTTCAGCCTTGTGGCATTGCCCTTAACATCGCCACCAAGGTGCGATGGGCATCTTCGCTATCGCTGAGGGGATGATCAAAGCCAATTTTGATTTCAGCCCCATCCACCTCTAGAAACATTTGCTCTGTTTCAATCCTCAGCATTCGCGCCGCAACAGGCGCAGCTAATCCGCCGTAATGGCGCGAAAAGGCCAGCACTGCCTCGCCGTGGTCGTTGTTCATATGTTTACAGATGCGCTCGCTTACAGCGGGGGTGAGGGGATCAGCTGCCATGGCGTGTTTTTAGAGATTGTTTAATTAATTAGCCGGCCCCTGCAAAGCGCTGCCAAAGCACAAGGCCAAGGCGTACGCCGCTAAAACTCACATAACCGGCGAGCACAACAAACAGTCCGATTGAGAGGATTGTGCTCAGGCGGTTATTCATGGCCATAAAACCGGCTGTTCCTTTTAGTTTGATGCCTAGCGGGCAAGTTTGACGCTTTGCAGGGCAAGAAAAGCCATTGCAGTAGCTGCAGACGCCTTAGGCAGATTTAGCACTGGTATGCCAAGAGCTAGTTGCCTTAAGTTGCGCCACTGGGGGTTGCAGGCTCCACCGCCCACTGTGAGCACCCGCTTTATGGGGCTTGCCCCCAGTTCTTGCAGTCGCTGCCAGCCCTGGTGCTCCAGTTTGCTGAGCCCCTCCAGCATCCCCTGCAGAAATAAAGCATCACTGATGGGTCTGGGCTCAAGTATTGGTTGCAGATTCGGGTTTTCGATGGGGAAACGCTCTCCCGGGGCAGGCAACGGCAGGTAATGCAAACCGCTAGGTCTGGTGGGATCAATCTGCCGGCTTAGTTCTTTGAGTTGTTGATCATTAAAAAATTGCCTCAATACCCCAGCGCCCGCGTTTGATGCACCTCCCACTAACCAGCGGCCATTTATGCGGTGATTACTAATGCCAGCCCCATGCAACGCTGTGGAATTGAATTGTTTCAGCACCAAGGTGGTGCCAAGAACGCAAATTCCATCGTTCGTTTTGGGGTTTGCCGCCAGCACCATTGCATTGGCATCGGTGCTACCGCTCACCACCAGACAGGTTTTTGGTATGCCAAGTGCTGCACTAGCAGCGGAACTGATAAGGCCAAGGGTTTGGCCGCTGGCAACAATTTGGGGTAACGCTTCAGCCCAGGGGGCAACCCCCAGCTGCCCAGCCCATTGATTTCTAAGCAGATCCCAACCCAGGCGCAGATTGTTACCTTCCTCACCCCAGCGCCAATCCCCCAGCAGCCAACCCATCAGCCAATCGGCTTGATGGCGTAGCAATGGCACAGGTTTACCTATTTGCCATTCCAATTGCTGCAGTAATTGCAGAGCTCTAGCAAGGCTGCCACTGGAGCTAGCTGCGGCATTGCTACTAGGCACTAAAGCTTTGATCGCTTCGCTTTGTTCGCCGCAAGCGCAGCTGTAGGGCAGTGCTGGTGCCAACGGAACCCCCAGCTTGTTGCAAGCCAGCAAAGTGCCAGAAGTGCCATCGATAGCGATAGCTGCTACCTGTTGGCGCAACACAGTTGATAGTTGCTTTACTAATTGCGCTACCCCAAGCTGCCAACCATTGGCATCAGAAAAAGGAAGTGGATATGAACTACTTTTAGTTTCTAATAAGTTTCCTGCGGCATTCACCACCGCCACCCTTAAGCCACTAGTGCCCAGATCGATACCTAGGCCTAAAAACTCCACTCAGGGGCGCAAACTGGCGGCGATCGCATCAACATTTTCCCAGGGCAGATCAAGGTCTGTGCGGCCAAAGTGGCCGTAGGCAGCAACGTTTTGATAAAAACGTCCGCCCCTTTCCTTGGGTAAACCGCGCAGGTTGAAGATTTCAATGATGGCGCCAGGCCTGAGGTCAAATTTTTCTTGTACAAGTTCAGTGAGGGCTTCATTGCTAATGCTGCTTGTATTGAAACTTTCCACCAAGATGCTCACGGGTTTTGCAACACCAATTGCATAGCTGAGTTGCACCTCCACCTTGCGGGCAAGGCCTGCAGCCACAAGAGCTTTTGCTACATAACGGGCCGCATAGGCAGCAGAGCGATCCACCTTGGTGGGGTCTTTGCCTGAAAAGGCCCCACCACCATGGCGGGCGTAACCGCCATAGGTATCAACAATAATTTTGCGCCCGGTAAGGCCCGCATCACCTTGGGGCCCACCTACTACGAATTTTCCGGTGGGATTTACAAGGAAACGAGTGCTATTGCGATCAGGCTTTAGAGCTAAATCAGCGGTGGCTGGTTCCACCACATGCTGCCAAAGATCGGCAGAGATCCGTTCCCGCAAACCTTTGTCGTCGCTGATGCCGTCTATTTCAGCGATGTGTTGAGTAGAGATGAGGATTGTGTCGATCGCCACTGGCTTTTCGTTTTCATACACAACACTCACCTGGGTTTTGCCATCAGGCAGCAGGTAGTGGAGTGAACCGTTGTGGCGTACCTCAGCTAGACGTCGCGCTAAGCGATGGGCCAGGCTTATCGGTAGCGGCATCAACTCAGGGGTTTCATCACAGGCATAACCAAACATGATGCCTTGGTCGCCGGCGCCAACTTTGTCTAGGGGATCACCATCGTGATCATCTGCTTCATCTACCCCTTGAGCAATATCAGGTGATTGCTGATCAAGGGCCACCAACACCGCACAACTATGGGCATCAAAGCCACCAGCGCGGGCACCGTTGTAACCAATTTGTTCAATTACACCGCGAACAAGTCGATTGAAATCAACTATTGCGGTTGTTGTTACTTCTCCTGTAATTATGCAAAGCCCAGTATTAACAACAGTTTCACAGGCCACTCGGCTGGCAGGATCTTGAGCTAGTAGTGCATCAAGCACTGCATCGCTCACTTGATCGCAGATTTTGTCTGGATGCCCTTCAGTAACGGATTCTGAGGTGAATACGTAGCGACCCATGGGCAAAAAATTTCTAGCGGTAGGCAGGCTACAGCGGGGCCAGTTGATCCCAGTGCTGCAAGTAACCATGGCTGCCTGAAAGCTGAAGTGGCTGCTTCCAACCGCCGTTGTAGGCAAGATTCCAGCCCAAACCTGCAGCAGCAGCCATGTTTAGATCTGCTTGAGCATCTCCCACCATGCCGCAATATTGAGGCTCAAACCCCAACTCATTGCAGAGAGTTAGGGCTGCCGCCGGACTTGGCTTTGAGGGATTTCGTTCAGCCCCATAAACAGCACTGAAAAATTGGCGCAGCTGGTAATGCTGCAAAAAAGTTTCCAAGCTTGGGCCAAGATCACTACTTAAAATTGCAAGGGTGATCCCCTTTTGCTGCAGGCGCTGCAGCAGCGCAACTAGGCCAGGTAGAGGTGGGGTGAGTTGGGCTTTGCGATCAGCAAGAGCAAAATCTGCTCGGCTGAAAGCTATTTCTGCCCATTCCTGGGCAGCGCACCAATCCACCCCGTTCATAGCCAGCACCGTGGCGGTGGAAATCAAGTTGCTATTGCGGCTAGCAACTGCGGTGGCACCAGCAGGATTAATGCCATTTTTGCTCAAGCCATAGGCAGCAAGAAGCGGGGGGAACAGCTCAGGCTTGGCACTGATGTCAATACAAAAAGAGGCCCTGGCATTTGCCAGAGCCTCGAGGTAATTCTCACTGTTGCAAAGGGTGCCATCTTTATCAAATAGCACTGCTTTAGTTGAATTAAGCGGCAGAGATTTGTTAATCAAGCTCAGCGGATTCTAATTCTGTATCGGTATCTGCATCGGGTTCATCGGCTTGCTCAAGCAGCATCTGTTTGTAACGAGCAGCCATTTCTTCAGCGTTATCAAATACCTTTTGTGGGTCGGTAAGCATATCACCGGGTTCAGGTTCAAGGGCCTTGGTGGATAGTGAAATGCGACCCCGCTCCGCATCTAGATCAATGATCATTACCTTCATTTGATCGTTCACATTCAGCACCGTATGTGGTGTTTCGATGTGTTCGTGGCTGATTTCTGAAATGTGCAAGAGACCGCTCACGCCACCAATATCAATGAAGGCTCCGTAGGGCTTAATTCCCCTTACGGTGCCGATCACCACTTCACCCACCTCGAGGCGATTCATCTTGCGTTCCACAAGGGCGCGGCGATGGCTCAATACCAGCCGGTTACGTTCTTCATCCACCTCAAGAAATTTGAGGGGAAGGAAATCTGCAACGAGATCTTCTTTTGGTTTACGGGTGCTGATGTGGCTGCCTGGGATAAAGCCCCGCAAGCCCTCAACTCTCACCAGAGCGCCACCACGGTTGGTGGCAAAAACTTCGCTATAAATTGTGGCGTCTTCTTTTTGTAGTTGCCCAACACGCTCCCAAGCCCGTTGATATTCAATGCGGCGAATTGAAAGGGATAACTGACCATCTTCATTCTCATCGGTAAGAATAAAGAATTCGCGAACCTCCCCTGGTTCAAGCACCTCTTCAAGGGTTTCAACCCGGTTGATAGATACTTCTTGCAGGGGCATAAACGCTGCTGTTTTTGCGCCAATATCAATCAGAGCGCCTTTCGGCTCAAGATTAAATACAGTGCCATTTACAACATCGCCGGGTTTGAAGTGATAATCGTATTTACTTAGTAACGCTGTAAATTCTTCAAGAGTAAAACCCACATCATCGCCACTGCGGCTGGCAACTCGAATGCCATCTTCAGCGCTTGGCACTTCTTCTGGGATGTCATCGGCCAGATCATTGGCCATGGCATCAAGGCTTTGCTCTAAATCGAGCATGGAATCAGCAGCCAGCGCTTCAGTGCTTGATGGAGTTGTTGTCATGGATGGAACAGGCGGCCTGCCTCAGGCAGGGGGAAGGGAACCGTTTAGAGCTCCGCCAAAGCAAAACGGTAATCTCTAACCCTATCAGCCGATCTCCGCCAATTGACGTTTAACTTGATTGCGTTGTTTAAGTTTTTCGAGAGTGCCGATAAAATCTGCAACACTACGAAACTTTCCATACACTGAAGCAAAGCGCACATAAGCCACTTCACTTAGATCACCCAGCTGATCAAGAACCAAATCGCCTAATTCTTGGCTGTTAATTTCGCGTTGGTTTCGCTGTTGCAACAATATTTCCAGATCATCGATTACCACTTCCAATCGCCCAGTATCAAGACCTGTTTTTTCGCAAGCCCTCACCAAGCCGGTTAAAAGTTTGATACGACTAAAAATTTCACGATTGCCATTTCGTTTAATAACTGTGATTGGCACAGTTTCCACTCTTTCGTAGGTGGTAAACCGGAATTCACAATTGAGGCATTCGCGCCTGCGCCGTACGGTTTTACCTAAATCTGCGGCCCTTGATTCGAGCACCCTGCTATCACTGTGTTGGCAGGCGGGGCACTGCAAAATTAAACAATCAATTAATTAACTCTTTAATTGTAGACATTAATACCAATATTGAAAAGCCCCCCCTTGCATTTGCAAGGGGGGGCTTTGTCTTAAGCCGGGTTAATAAAAATCCTTACTTGCCAATTTTAGGTGGATCTCGCAGAGCAACTGCAAAAAACAGAGTGCCGATTGCGAATGCAAGGATCAAAATGTAGGCGAAACTTTCCATCGCTAGGGTTCTCCTAAGGGTTATTTGACGGGGCTACCAGTCGGGGGCACATAGCCCTCGGGCAGGCGGCGGGTGGACTTGTCGCCCAGTTTTGCAAATAAACCGAATTCAACTTGTTCGCCGAGATCTGGATCAATGCCGGCAAACACATCGCGGTAAAGGGTGCGAGCCCCATGCCAGATGTGTCCAAAGAAGAAGAGCAACGCAAAAGTGGCATGTCCGAAGGTGAACCAACCGCGGGGGGAGCTGCGGAAAGTGCCATCGGATTGATATTTTTCACGATCAAACTCAAAGGCTTCACCCAATTGAGCTTTGCGAGCTAAACGCTTCACGTCGGCTGGGTCTGTGAAGGTTTTGCCATCAAATTCACCGCCGTAAACGGTTGCAGTTACTCCAGTTTGCTCGAAGGAATACTTTGCTTCTGCTCTTCGGAAGGGGATATCTGCGCGCACGATGCGGTCTTTATCCTCGAGAACAACTGGGAAGTTTTCAAAGAAGTTTGGCAAGCGCCGCACCTGCAGATCTCTGCCGTCTTTATCGGTGAAGCTGATGTGACCAATCCATCCGGTAGGTAGCCCATCGCCATTAACCATTGGCCCAACTCTGAACAAACCTCCCTTGGCTGGGCTGTTGCCCACGTAATCAAAGAAGGCAAGCTTTTCAGGGATGTTGCCGTAGGCCTCGCTAGGGCTGGCGCCTTGGGCGATTGCACCCTGGGCGCGTTTGGCTATTTCTTGTTTGAAATAACCCTGATCCCACTGATAACGGGTGGGGCCGAATAGTTCAATTGGAGTGGTGGCACTGCCGTACCACATCGTGCCCGCCACAATAAATGCGGCAAAGAAAACAGCTGCAATGGCACTAGCCAGCACTGTTTCGATGTTTCCCATCCGCAGCGCTTTGTAAAGCCGTTCCGGAGGGCGAGTTGTGATGTGGAAAATTCCAGCAATTATGCCAACGATGCCAGCTGCAATGTGGTGAGCCACAACGCCGCCTGGATTGAAGGGGTTAAAGCCTTCAGGCCCCCAGGAAGGCTGCACTTTTTCAAGGTGGCCGCTGATGCCATAGGGATCACTCACCCACATCCCCGGGCCGAACACCCCGGTGAGATGGAAAGCACCAAAACCGAAACAGGCAAGGCCAGCAAGCAGCAAATGGATTCCAAAAATCTTGGGCAGATCGAGGGCGGGTTCACCGGTGCGGGGATCTTGCCAAATCTCTAAATCCCAGAAAGTCCAGTGCCAGATGGCGGCTAGAAAAAGCAAGCCACTAAAAACAATGTGGGCGGCAGCCACCCCTTCGAAGCTCCAAAAACCTGGATCAACCCCGGTTTCACCGGTGATGCTCCAGCCTCCCCAGCTGCCAGTAACGCCTAATCGAGCCATAAAGGGCATAACAAACATGCCCTGCCGCCACATGGGGTTGAGAACGGCATCAGAAGAATCAAAGATGGCCAACTCATATAGAGCCATCGAGCCGGCCCAGCCGGCCACCAGGGCGGTGTGCATTAGGTGCACCGCCAAAAGGCGGCCTGGGTCGTTGATGACGACCGTGTGCACCCTGTACCAGGGCAATCCCATTTGATTTGGTGGGGGTAAACGAGATCAGAAGCTCCGCATTAACTGCGAAGATTTTGTGATCGTAAGGGTTTAAATCCAAACCCAGGCTTGCTGTTTCAAAGGGAAACAACTCCTGTGGCCGGCGGAGCTCTCTTTCTTTCAGGATCGCGTCACAAATCGCAATAAGTTTCAGGGCAGAATGCCTTCAGTTGTGGATTAGCGAATGCCGGTGGTGCGTTTTGTGAGGGAAGCCTGCGATGTGGTTTGCCCGGTGGGTACAAACCTGCGCGAATTGGCTTTGGCGGAGGGCTTACAGCTTTATGGCTTAAAAGGGCAGCTTGGTAATTGCGGCGGTTGCGGCCAATGCAGCACCTGTTTCATCGAGGTGGTTGCTGAACGCGACGGGGCAGCTCTGAGCGAGCGCACAGCCGTGGAAGATCAGAAATTACGGCGACGTCCCCCCAGCTGGCGCTTGGCCTGCCAAGTTTTGGTACTCGATTCAGTAGCTGTTTTAACCAGGCCCCAAGTGGGCAGAGATTCCCTTGCTAAGCAGCTTGAAAAGGCCTGCTTAGAGCCATTGCCTGTTGCTGAATTGAGCGACGAGCTGTGAACTCCTGGTGATAGGGCCGCTCTGGCGGTGATACCCTCCCGAGACACCTTTTGGCGGTTATGCAAACCAACGATCTCGGCTTTGTGGCCAGTCTTTTATTTGTATTTGTTCCAGCTGTATTTTTGATTGTTCTTTTTATCCAAACTAATAGCCGCAAAAATTAACTAGACGCGTAGGGGCTTTCTAGGCCCATGGCTTCAGGATTTTTCGGGTTCCCTCACCAGCAGCACAGGAGCTGGTGCATGCACCCGCACGTAGTCGCTGACCGATCCCCCCAATAGTCTGTCGAGGTCTACCAAGCCTTTTGCCACTAGGGGGCGGCGATCTTGGGAGGCGATAACAACTAGATCTGCTTTTATTTCCACGGCAGCAGCGCATAAACCTCTACCGATATCACCGGTTTTGTGCAAAGCATTCAGTTCAATTCCAAAGCTGCGGGCCCGTTGTTTTGCCTGATCTAAAAGGATATTTACTGGTTTGGCACCGGCACGGGTTGGGGCCAAATCATGGTGACCAATGTGCACCCCGGTGAGGCTGCTGCCAGGGATATCGCGGGCTAATTCACAGGCAAGTTTGAGGGCGTCGTCGCCAACACCGGTGCCATCAATGCCAACCATTAGCCGGTTGATGTGGCGTATGTAGAGGTCGTCGCGCACCAGAAGCATGGGGCGGGTGGAAAGCTGGAAAACGTATTGACTTGAGCTATTGGCAAGGATTGATTGCAAACGGCCAAGGCCGCGGGAACCCATCAGGATCAAATCGGCATCTAGCTCATCCGCCACCGTAAGCACTGTTTGCTTGGTGTCGCCTTGGCGCAAAATTGTATTTACTTCGGTGGGTTCTAAACCGAGGCGAGAAACCGCATCAGAGAGTAGCAAGGCGCCTTTTTGCCAGTAACCATTTAGATCTTCACCGGCTTGATTCGGTACTACATGCAAAAGATTGAGGCGCGCTTTTGAAAAGCAGGGGATATCTCGCAACATGCGAACCATTTCCCCCACATGGCCCTTGCCGGAATCGGCGATCAAGAGATTGCGGAACATGGCAAGCAATAAAGCTGATAAAAGCCTATGGCCCAGATCGCACCATCTGATATGATAGTACTTATGTATTGAATTGCCGGCTTTGGCTGATTCGGTTTTGGGTAATTCGGCTTTGGGCGATTTGGTTTCGAATGATCAAAATTTGGCTTTAAGAAGGCGTTGGTGGTGGACCTGGGCCCAGGTGGAAGGCCTTGGTATGCAGCGTTTACAACTCATAGAACGAAATTTTGTTGATCTTGCTGTTGCTTGGCGGGCCCCAGCTGCGGCCCTCATGGCCCTGCCTGGGATTGGCCCAGAGCTGGTGGCTTCAAGGGATCAATTAGCCACGCGGCTTGGAATTAATGGGGTGCCACTGGAATGCCCGGCGCGGCTGTTGCTGCCAACAGATCCAGCTTTGCCCCCCTCGCTCAGCTGCCTGCAGCGGCCCCCTTTGGAATTGCATTGGCGGGGCCGAGGCAGCCTTTGGGGGCACTTGCGCCGGCGGCGTGCCGTAGCCGTTATTGGTACGAGGCACCCTTCACCCCATGGTTTGGAATGGGCAAAAAAATTAGGGATTGCACTGGCTCAAGCGGGTTGGCCAGTGCTCAGCGGCCTGGCGGAAGGCATTGATGGAGCTGTCCATCAGGGTTGCCTTGCGGCGGAGGGGGTGCCGGTGGGGGTGCTAGCAACAAGCCTGGATCGGGTGTACCCAAGGCATCACTCACAGCTGCAGCAAGAGGTGGGGAAAAGGGGGCTTTTGATCACGGAGCAACGCCCAGGGGCTGCAGTGGCTAAGGGGCATTTCGCAGCGCGCAATCGGCTGCTGGTGGCGCTGGCGGAAGCGGTGGTGGTGGTGGAGTGTCCCAATGGCAGTGGCGCATTGCACGGGGCGAGGTTGGCCTGGGCTGAGCAGTTGCCCCTGTGGGTGGTGCCTGCAGATACCAACCGTATTTCTGCAAAAGGCAGTAATTCCCTGCTGGGTCAGGGGGCAACGCCACTGTTGGATCCTGCGGATTTGCTGAGCAGCCTGGGGCATGGCCCTTTGAAGAGGTTTACACCACTTTTTCAAGAAACCGATGGCAACACCAATCACAAGCTCAATAACGATCCTCTTTTGGATGCTCTTGGCGCTGGAGCCAGTTTGGAGCAATTAGCCCAGGCAATGGCTCAACCGCTGCCTCAGTTGGCGGAAAAACTGCTTCAGCTCGAGTTGGCCGGGCTGGTGGAGGTGGCCCCTGATCTGAGCTGGCGTCGCCGGCAGAATGGCTTGAGATTTGCTTAGCCGTGATGCCCATCATTAGCGGCGCAGAGTTGCAGATTTGGCGACGTCAACAATTGCAAATCAATCCAGGGGCTGCTGCTGGTTTGGATTGGCTACTGGAAATGGAAGGGAAAGTGCCATGGCGGGCTCTGCAAGCGAGCCGGCTACATCCAGAACAACCATTAACAATTGCTCAACCCTTGTTGCAGTTAGCAAATCTTTGGTGTCAACACATTCAGCAGCAAAAGCCGTTGCAATATTTGGTTGGGCGATGCCCTTGGCGAGATTTGGAACTGCAAGTGGATTCAACGGTTTTAATTCCGCGCCAAGAAACTGAATTGTTAGTGGAATTGGCCTTATGCGTAGCAAGTGAGCTTGGAGAACCAGGCCTAACGCCCTGGGCAGACCTCGGTTGCGGTAGTGGTTGTATTGCAATTGCGCTAGCTAGAGCATGGCCGCAAAGCCAGGGTTGGGCTATTGATATTAGTGCTTCTGCTTTAAAACTTGCTTCTTTAAATGCAAGGATCCATGGCGTTGCAGAATATATTAATTGGCTGCAGGGCAATTGGGCAGAACCGTTGCAATTTCAAGCAGGAAAATGGCAATTATTGATAAGTAATCCGCCTTACATCCCATCGACGGTGGTGAATAAGCTTGAGCCTTTGGTTCGTAATAATGAACCGCGGTTGGCGCTTGATGGCGGAGATGATGGATTAGATTCAATTAAAAGTATTTGTGCATTAGCACCAATGTTGCTTGCTCCTGGTGGCTGGTTAATGCTTGAGCATCACCATGATCAATCCGAAGCAGTTCTTGAATTGCTGAAGCATGCCGAGCTGGAATTAATTGAAGCTAAAAGCGATTTAGAAGGAACTCTGCGTTTTGCAATAGCCAGAGCGCCAGGGAGAAATTAATGGAAAATTCAAATAATGAAATCGCTTCTCATCCCAGCGAAGCGCTACTTGAAATTTTAGAAGCTGGGAAGCCTGTGGCTTTTCCTACTGATACGTTGCCTGCCTTAGCGATTAAACCTCAATACGCTCAGCGGCTCTGGCAGCTAAAACAAAGGCCTGCCCATAAACCCTTAATCCTTATGGCTGCAGAGGTGGATCAACTAATCGCTGCTCTAATGATTCCACCCCCTCCAGGTTGGCAAACGTTAGTAGATAAAGGTTGGCCCGGTGCTTTAACTCTTGTATTGCCGGCAGCTGGGCCTGTGCAAGAGGCCCTTAATCCCGGGGGTGGCAGCCTTGGGCTAAGGATTCCCGCTTCATCCAGGGCGCTGGAGTTTTTACGCCGCAGCGGCCCCCTTGCAACTACAAGCGCTAACTATTCAGGTGAACCTGCTTGCACGAGCCCTGAGCAAATATCCTTGCTTTTTCCAGAGCTGCCCTTATTAGCCCCCTTGCCTTGGCCTTCGGGATCGGGCAAAGCAAGCACTGTTGTGGCGTGGCGATCTGAAATCGGCGCTGGCGTTTGCAGCTGGAATGTGGTGCGGCAAGGTAGCTTGCAACTGAACGGGTTAGAGAAATAACTAATGGCTTGGCTGCTGCTAATCGTTGGTTTAAACTTAATAATATTTGATTGGCTTATTAAGCCGCTAGTACTTTTTGCTGAACCTTTGCTTAGCCTTAAACCGGCAATATGGCTACCACTGGTTTTTATTGCTTGGCTTCTTTTAGCTGATAATCGTAAGAATACACACTAATAAATATTAATTAATCTTCAATTCTTTAAAACTGCTTATTTTAGGGATTGGGTATCGGTAGTTCAGATGTTGTGGTTTGCGATTTAGGCATTAAGGCCCTAAACTTTGGAATAGTTACTATAAGAAAAAGTAATTTTGAAATTTAGCGCTAAAACCAACTATGGCATTGTTGCTTTGCTAGAGCTGGCTGCTGAATTTCCAGGCGGCGGGGTGCTGCAAATTGCTCAAATTGCATGCCGCCAAGAAATTCCAGAGCGATATCTTGAACAAATGATGACCAGTTTGCGCAAAGGAGGTCTTTTACGCAGCATCCGCGGCCCCCGAGGTGGGTATCAACTCACTCGTTCACCTGCTCAAATTACTATTGCAGAGGTGTTAAATTGTTTGGAAAGAGAAGAGCTATCTGAAAATATTGTTAAAAGCCCCAGCCCAGAATTTCTTGCTTTGAATGCTCTTGCTGCAGGTGTGAAGCAAAAACAAGTTGAATACTTAGAAGCGATTAGCTTGCAAGATTTACTAGAAGAATGTGACAAATATATAAAAGATCAAACAATGTATTTTATCTAAGTATTTTATCTAAGTATTTTATATAGAAATTTTAGGCCCACAAGCCAAAATATATACAAATTAGGAATGGTATGAGTATTGTCATTGCAATCGTTAGCGGTAAACCATAACGGGCAATATCAAGATACTGATAGCGACCCGGCCCAAATACCATTAAATTTGTTTGATATCCAACCGGGCTTAGAAAACTCTGACTCGCTCCAAATAAAACTGTAAATATAAAGGCCATTGGTGGGTGCTGCAATCCAGTAGCCACCTGCCCGGCGATTGGGATGAGTAATGCCACAGTGGCTGCATTGCTCATCACCTCTGTTAATAATGTTGTAAATAAAAATATGATTAATAATGCCCAGTATACAGGCCAATTTTGTAAATTTATTAATAATGCTTTAGCCATGGCAGTGGCAAGCCCGGTTTTTTCAAGGGCCACACTAAAACTTGCTAAGGAGCCGAGCAAAAGGATTACATCAAGCCGTATGGCACTCTGTAATTCTCCAGTTCGTAAACATCCAGTGGCAACCATTGCCACCGTACCCAGTAATACAGAAGCAACCAGCGGGATTAAATCAAATGCTGGCAATATAATTACCGCAACTGAAATTCCAATTGCTATTAATTTGCGGCTAACGGTTGGCAGATCTTTTTCAAGCTGTTCCAAAACCACAAGATCATTATTAGCTTGCAAGCCTCTAATTGCATCTTTAGGCCCTTGTAATAACAATACATCTCCATCTTTTAGCGTTGCTCTACCTAATCTTTCTTTTAGCACTGCATTGCCTCTACGCAGAGCGAGCACTGTTACGTTGTAGCGCTGCCTAAAGCGTAGATCGCGCAAGCAATCTCCGGCCAAGGTGGAACCTGATGGCAGCAACACTTCAACTACTCTTTGATTGTTTTGTTGATCGATACTATTTTCTGATCTTGCTGAGATCGGAGCTAAAACAACGGTGTGATCTTGTTGCAATCTCAGGAGATCGGCGCGAGTGCAACGTATTAACAATCGATCTGCCACCATCAAGGTGCGATCGGCAAGGGGAGGTAGAAATCGTTCATTACCTCGATGAAGTTCTAAAACATCTGCATCAAAGCGCCGCTGTAGGCGACTGCCGTGCAGCGATTGATTGATCAGCTCAGATCCAGCGGGGATTTCAACCTCTGTTAGGTAACCGCTAGTTGATAAATGTGAAGTTAGGTCGTCGTTATTGTTGCCACGATCAGGCAGGAAGCGATCAGCAAGAAGAACCATTAAAAGGCCCCCAACTAGCCATACGCAAATGCCAATCGCAGTGAAACTAAATAGCCCAAATGCGCCATAGCCAAGTTGTGCGCTTACTTCGCTTGCTAGCAGATTTACTGAACTTCCAAGCAACGTCATGGTGCCTCCCAAAACCGTTGCAAATGAAAGCGGTAAGAGCACCCTGGAGGGAGAGATGCCGCGTCGCTGACACCAACTTTCAATGACCGGCAAAAGTGCGGCCACGATCGGTGTATTTGGAACAAAGGCTGAAACTGGCCCCACTGCCCCCACCATTAAGGCGATCATTCGTTTGGGGCTGCGTACAGCGTCGGAGCCGATCAACCCCCGTAAGCGATCTAATCCACCAGAGCGAAATAGTCCGGCAGAAATAGCAAATAAGCCCATCAACGTGATCAGGGCAGGGCTGCCAAACCCCTGCATAGCTTCAACGGGATTAAGTACGCCGCTTGCCACTAGCAGGGCAACTGCAAGCAAGCCGGTTATTTCAGGGGCTAGCCAGCCAGTTACAAAAAGGAAAATCGAGCCAAGCAGAATCGACAGGGTTATGAGGCTTGCTGAATTGCTGATCGCTGTAAGCAGCTCAAGCATTCGGGAGATTCAACTTACGTTAAATATACAACGACGAATTGGTGGGGTAAAAGTAACGCTAAATCCCTGGAAATACAGGGGATAGGCAGTAAGAAGTCTAATTCCCCACCTTTTTACCGTGGTATATGGGCCCTAGCCCCTGATATGCCTGGTCCAGGTGGCTTCCGAGAAGTTGTGGCCTGTTTCAAGGGCAAGAGCTACCACTGCCTGGGCATTGCTGCTGCCATCTAGGCGTATTTTTAAAGCTGGATCGGCGTTTACTTTGCAAATAAAAGCCTGCAACTGTGCTTTAGACATTTTCTTAACCTGAATAACCTCACACTCCTAACCCCTTTCGCTGCTGGAGAACTGCTTAATTCAGGAAACTATCTGCTGTTTAGCCCAAATGGGCTTGGCGGTGCGCAGATTAAAGGTATGCAAATAAGTCAACGCAAAACTTTCTACCGGGTACGGCCAATGCTGGCAATTGAGGAAACTGTGCCAAATGAAATTAATGGAGCTTGTTTTGAATCACTCCAGGATGCTGAAATATTTGCATTAGATGTGGTGAAAGGCCAAAGTACACCGATGATCGTTGAGAAATTAGCCCCAGCTGGTTGCTGGTTGCAGGTTTTGGCTGTGGGTTGCTAAGGAATAGCTACCAATGCCTTTAAATCGCGATTCCATAAGATTAGTTTAAAACATTCTGGGATGTTAGAAAGCCTTAGAACTTTCACATTTTTGAGTAGTTCAGCATTCGCTTCATGGCATGCGCGCAGGTTGTAGTTTGGAATACCTTCGCAAAGATGATGAACATTGTGATATCCGATATCTGCAGAAAACCAATTGAAGATTGGATTAAGCTTTAAAAAGCTGCTGCCGTTTATGTCTCCTTCGAATGAATCCCAGCCTTCAGTTGTGTTAGCATAGGATCCTTCAAAATTATGCTGCACAAAAAAGAAAGTTATCATTATTGCCGCTGATAGAGTCATAACGATGCTGTAACTGCCCCAAAATAAACCAAGCCCAAGCCAGCTACCCATTGCCAGCCATAGCGCTACTACGCATATATTGTTTCCAAGAATGTGCCAAAATTCTGAAGCGGTATACCAATTTCGGCTGCGATGGTTGGAAATTAATAAATTCCATTTTGAGAAACCGTTCTTTCCAATATGCCGAATAGAATCAATTAAAAAATCAAATGAACCTAAAACAAGAGCGAGCCTAGGTTTTATAATCAAATAAAAGAACCCCCCGGGAAGCAACATAAAGGGGTGGCGCAGTAGCCGGTATGAGAATTTTTGGAAATTGTTATAACTATCGTAATCTTCACTTGTTATTAATGCCGATGGACCACGATATAAATCCCAGTTTCCATTGTGACGGTGATGGTATGCATGTCCGCGAGACCAAGGATGTTGAGGTATTGCGTTGATCACACCAAGCATAAAGCCGATTATGTGATTTAGATATTGAGTGCGAAACAAAGAAAGATGCCCGCAATCATGCATCAAAGAAAAACAACGTGATGAAAATAATACTAATAAAATTAAAATTGGAACTATTAATAGAATGGATATGGACGCAAGGCTGGGTAGGAGATACCAGAGCGCTGCAATCGGCAAAATTGTTGAAAATATTTGAAGCCAGGCCCTCAAATTACTGCGCAATAGGTAGGGGCGCAACGCGAAATCTCGCTTGCGAGCTGAAATTGAGGTTTGCCTTAGGGATGTGGAAGTCAGATTGGTTACGGAGAGAGCTTGCAAAAATTGGCGTACCAAAATCGCTTATACCTAATATTTTATCGTTTTTTTATCCAGTTCGTAAGCTTAAAACGTTCCGAAAGCTTATTTTTGCTGATTCGGGCATAGCGAGCCTTGGATCGAGCTTTACTGCCGTTATCTCTAAGGTTCTATTTTTGCGCCTTAAATAAACTGCTTCGAATTGATACTAACAATCAACGTACTCGTTTTGGTTGAACGTCTGTAGGGAAGTCGACGCCTATTATCTGATTTTTGTTATTTAAGATGATAAAAAGGCTATCACTTAAGCGATTAAAATCTGTTTCTATTAATACTAATTTGCTATCAGAGGTGTGATCTGCTTCTGTTACTTTGCGAATTTGTTGGAAATTTCCGGTTACCCGTTGCAGTTCTAGCCATCTTTTTTGCAAGGCACCAGGTGGTAATTCATTTTGAAAATCAAGGCTTAAAAAGCTGCGGGCCGTGATGAATTGGCCCTGGCTAATTGCTTTTACAAATCCTTCTGCAACTTTGGTGGATGGTTGCCTGGCGGCGTTCAAGAGCTGCGCTTGCAGTAATCCCTTGGCATTAAGCACAAGTGTTACTTCCTTCTTTCCTGTTGCTGTTGTAAGTTCTGCGCTCACGCTGGTGCTGCGCAAACCAGAATTAACTTTTGTTATCTTCCAGCTAATAAGTTCGGGCCAGCTTTGCAGGGTGCCTTGCACCATTGAAGGGCTACTTGTTTGTTTTAGTTCATCTGAAAATTGACCGAAGCGTTTGTTTGCATCTCGCTGCTGTATTGCACTAAAAATTGCATCAGCTGCGGCTATTGCGGCTTTGCTAGTTAGTTGGTTTTGATCCTTTATTTTAACGCTAGGGCTGCTGGCAACTGGTTTTGCAGCAAGTGCATGAGCTGAAATGTTGAGGGAAGGGGCTCCAAGCAGCAGCAGCAGGGCCGAGCCTTTTATTAAACGCGTCCAGAAATGCTGCATCAGAGTTTCAAGCTATCTTCCTTATTCTGCCCCATATGCGGGGCTCCGTTAATCCATCGGCTCGAGCATGATGGCTACACACACTTTTGAGCTTCGATGCAGCTTTATCAGTTCCGTCATTCCTCTTTTTGCGAGAAGGTGCGCCTGGTGCTCGCTGCAAAAGCTGTTAAATACACAGTGGTGGAGGTGTTGCCTGGTATTGGGCAATGGGAATTATTCCGCATGAGCGGCCAAAGGCAGGTGCCTGTGCTGCAAAACGGTAGTGAATGGATTGCTGATTCCACTGCTATTGCCCTTCAACTTGAATTAAGCCATCCCTCCATTCCTTTATTGCCATCAGATCCTGTGCAAAGGGCTCAGGTGCTGCTGCTGGAAGATTGGGCAGATACCTCTTTAGCCGCTGCCGCCCGATTAGCCCTTGTCCAGGGAGCTGTGGAGGATGCATCGCTTAGAGCTGCGCTGCTTCCGGAAAAAACGCCTGATTCTTTTAAAAGCTTGGTGGGTGCAGTGCCAGCTGCCTGGATGAGTGGTGTTGGTTTGTTTTTACATCCAGAACGCCAGGGTTTAATTGCCAGCCTTGAGCATTTAATGGTGATTTTGGCCGCTCAGCCCTACCTGGTAGGCGACCAACCCAGCCTTGCTGATATCGCAGTTGCTGCACAGTTATATCTTTTGCGCTTTCCTGTTGTTGCCGGAATTCAACTGGCTTCCCGTGGGGTGATGGGAATAGCAGATCAAGCTGTGTTCGATCCTTTATTTATATGGCGCGATGAGCTTTACCGTAAATTAGGTAGAGTGGTTACAGAATCTCCTCCTTTTGAAGGAAATGAAACGATATCGATTGATTAATTTCTTTCCTTATTCTTTTTTAGCGAAAGCGCACTTCTAAGCGTCGATCTACCAATCGAGCCCCGCAAGGTGACAGTTCATTAAATATGCTGGGAAGCTGGTAAGTTCTTCTTAAGCAACCAATACTAAGTTGTAGTTTATTGCCACATCTCTGCACATTAAGTTGTTTCTTATCCAAGCAAGGCAATAGTATGCTTGCTATGCTATTTCCATCAGAATCTTCTGTAAAGATAACTGGAGTTTCGCTCGCTAACTGCTCTGATAGCCATATATTTTTTTTGGATTCGAATTCATTTAAACTACTTGCATGCAATATTGCACTTGGGCTCAATTCTTGGTTTATTTTAATTAATTCCTCACTCGTTAGCGAACAATTTAACCATAGTTTTTTAATTTGTATTCCACAAAGATTGAATTGAGTGATATCTTTTTTCGCCATTCTTTCATTTGTTGCATGCAGGTAGCATTCGCACTTGCTGGGATCTTGTAGTAATTCAGATACTTCTTTTAGCTTGTTACTTAGGTTTGCTGGCATTAGCTGGCTTATGTTTTGCGGCATTTTAAAATTAAATAATGCCTCAAGGCTGTTTAATGTTTCTTTTAATTGTTCAGCCCTTGTGATGAGTGGGTTGTAGATCTGCTCAATCAATTGTGGAGTGTTAATTATTCCCATTAGGAATCTTTGGGCTTGAGCGGGCTGAGGCATAAGTAATATGATCGTATTATTCATATTTTCTTCTATTTGATCTATCAGGAAAAGTGCTCTTAAGCAATCTTCTAGGCCTGGTAGTAAGGGGGGTTGTTGGCTTAGTAAATATTCAAGTTTTAGTAGATTTAGCCATGGCGCCACTTTTTGCTTCAGGTCTGGCCATCGGCGGTTCAATTCTTCTACGCAACTAAAGTTACTTGCGCTTCTTAATTCAGCTTCACCTGTTATGTCTATTAGGGTTGAACCTTGCTTATGAGTTGCCACTGCCTTAGCAAGCATTTCAGAGTGGTTTGGATCATTTCCGCTGATTAGGATGAGTTGATGCATTTTTTAATATGCTTTTTCAGTTATTCTATCTTTATGATGTCTCCTTTCGGTATTGTTTTAAATTGTAAGTTCTAGGCTTTGCGATATGAAGCGTATGCGCAGCCGCCATTCTTTTTATAGGTATTTTCTTATCCTTACTACTTTTCGTAATATTTAATAATTAGATAGAGTTTTGAGTTGTAAGGAAGATCTTGTGC
Source organism: Synechococcus sp. (assembly GCF_982614295.1). Classification (NCBI taxonomy): domain Bacteria; kingdom Bacillati; phylum Cyanobacteriota; class Cyanophyceae; order Synechococcales; family Synechococcaceae; genus Synechococcus; species Synechococcus sp. Next base: position 73 of record NZ_CEXBMR010000034.1, on the reverse strand, counting down.
TGTGCTGTGCTGTGCTGTGCTGGGACCCTAACTATCACACTTGCAGGACAATTGTATGTGGCTATCTTAATTG
>NZ_CEXBMR010000033.1:0-20529 GCF_982614295.1 Synechococcus sp. | reverse complement strand
AAGCGAGATCCAAAATTGTGCGCGGCTGATAATGGAAACCCTTAATCGCAACAACCCTTGGACCCTTGCATACCAAAGCAGGGTGGGACCGGTGGAATGGCTGCAGCCTTATACAGAAGAAGCCCTAGAGGATCTTGGGGCTGCTGGAGTTAAAGAACTTGTGGTGGTGCCTATCAGCTTTGTAAGTGAACATATAGAAACCCTGGAAGAAATAGATATTGAGTACCGCGAAATAGCAACTGAAGCAGGGGTAAGTAATTTTCGCAGGGTGCCTGCCCTTGATACCGATCCAACCTTTATTGCCTGCCTTGCAGATTTGGTTGAAACTTCAATGGCAGGCCCTGAGGTGAATCTGGAGCGAGCTGCTGCGCTACCAGCGCGCACCAAGCTTTACCCCCAGGAAAAATGGGTGTGGGGCTGGAACAACACTTCCGAGGTGTGGAACGGCAGGCTTGCCATGCTCGGCTTTTCTGCATTTTTGCTGGAGCTACTCAGCGGCCACGGACCGCTGCACAACATGGGATTGCTTTAAGCAGAGTCATGCGGGCCCTTAGCCAACTAAGTTAATTAACCAATGAACAGCTAACTGGTGCTGCCGTGACTGCCACTACAGCTTCCCAAGCCACAGTGTCCCTGCAGCTGCCAGGGAAGGTGAGCGGCGCTTATGCCCTCATGGATGCATTACATCGCCATGGGGTTGAACACATATTTGGATATCCCGGTGGAGCAATCCTGCCGATCTACGACGAACTTCACCTAGCAGAGCAACGGGGCTGGCTTAAGCACTTATTGGTGCGCCATGAGCAGGGGGGAACCCATGCCGCTGATGCTTATGCGAGAGCCACCGGCAAAGTAGGAGTTTGTTTTGGCACATCTGGCCCTGGTGCAACGAATCTTGTAACAGGCATTGCTACAGCGCAGATGGACTCTGTGCCAATGGTTGTAATTACGGGCCAGGTGCCACGGCCAGCTATTGGCACTGATGCCTTTCAGGAAACAGATATTTTTGGCATCACCCTTCCAATCGTTAAACATTCCTGGGTGGTGCGGGATCCAGCTCAGATCGGCAGAATCGTGGCCGAAGCTTTTTTGATCGCCTCAAGCGGACGCCCAGGACCTGTTTTGATTGACGTGCCTAAAGATGTAGGGATTGAGCTTTTTGACTACGTACCAGTTGAGCCAGGTTCAGTTGTGCCAACTGGCTTCCATCTGCCTCGAGCGCCAAAACAGGCAAGCATTGAGAAAGCGCTGGAACTGATTCGTGAAGCAAGGCGTCCGCTGCTTTATGTGGGAGGAGGCAGCATCAGCGCCGGTGCCCACGCGGAACTGAAAGTTTTGGCGGAACGCTTTCAATTGCCCGTTACGACAACCTTAATGGGCAAGGGCAGCTTCAACGAAAACCATCCTTTAGCGGTGGGAATGCTTGGGATGCATGGCACAGCCTATGCAAACTTCGCTGTAACCGATTGCGATTTATTAATCGCAACTGGCGCAAGATTTGATGACAGGGTAACAGGAAGGCTTGATAGTTTTGCCCCTAGGGCAAGGGTGATTCATATTGATATTGATGCAGCTGAAGTTGGCAAGAACCGCTGCCCAGATGTTGCAATAGTGGCCGATGTAAAGCTTGCACTACAGGCGCTATTAAAGGCATCAGATCAAGAAACAGCAAGCTTCCGCACCGCAGCCTGGCTAGAGCGCATAAATGAATGGAAAAAAAATTATCCACTTAATATTCCTGAACCAATTGGTGCAATTGCCCCACAAGAAGTAATGCTTGCGCTGCGGGATCTTGCCCCCAATGCAACTATAACTACTGATGTTGGTCAACATCAAATGTGGGCTGCACAATACTTAAATAACGGTCCACGGCAATGGATTAGTAGTAGCGGGCTCGGCACAATGGGTTTTGGTTTACCTGCAGCGGTTGGAGCTCAAACAGCATTGGAAGGCCAACAAGTAATTTGCGTTGCAGGTGATGCCAGTGTGCTGATGAATATTCAGGAACTCGGAACGCTTGCTCAATATCAACTACCAGTTAAGTTGATAATAATAAACAATGGCTGGCAAGGTATGGTTCGCCAATGGCAGGAAAGTTTCTATGAAGAGCGTTATTCCGCCTCTGATATGAGTAAAGGAATGCCAGATTTCCCTGCACTTGCTGAAGCTTTTGGCGTTAAGGGTATGGCAGTAACTAACCGGGAAGCACTGCGCAGCAGCCTACAGGAAGCTTTTGATTTCCCCGGACCAGTTCTAGTGGATGTAAAAGTACGCCGAAATGAAAATTGTTATCCAATGGTGCCGCCCGGCAAGAGCAATGCCCAAATGGTTGGGTTACCAAGCCATCCTGAACTAGCCCTAAGCGAAAGACGTAATTGCGGTAACTGCGGCCATTCCAACCCAAGTGAACACATCTGTTGTTCAAATTGTGGCGAGCGCCTATAAAATTATCGGCTCAGGATAATAGTTTTTTACCTTTAGCCAGAGCATCATTCTGATTTTTTGTGAGGAGTGGATAGCGGAGTTTTAGATCATCAAGAGCAGCATTAATAGTTTTTGTAATTATCAAACGACCAAACCATTTGTTATTCATTGGCACGCAATACCAAGGTGCATGTCTGGTGCTTGTATTTTGCAACATTGCCTCAAAAGCATTTTGATAATCATCCCAGTAGCGCCTTTCCTCTAAATCGCTAAACGAAAATTTCCAATTTTTTTCTGGGGCATGCAGGCGCTTTAAGAAACGTTTGCGTTGCTCATCAGCGCTGATATGCAAGAAAAATTTAAGCACGATAATACCGTTGCGAAAAAGATGTTTCTCAAATGCATTAATATCTTCATAGCGATTTTTCCAGATGTCAGGCCCCAAGAGTGAATCAGGCAAGGATTGATTTGCCACAAGGTTATGAACCTTTACTACAAGCACTTCCTCATAGTAGGAACGATTAAATATACCGATTTCCCCTCTTTGCGGGAGCCCTAGATTGTAGCGCCACAACCAATTATGGCGCAAATCATCAACGGAAGGATGTTTAAAACTATGTACTCTTACCCCCTGAGGATTAACCCCACTCATAACATGCTTAATGGTTGAATCTTTTCCCGCAGCATCTATTGCTTGAAGCACTATCAATACACCCCAGCGTGCATCTGCATACAGCAGATCCTGGAATTTCGCCAGCTGTTGAACCCCCTCAAGAAGGAGTTCATTTGAGGCAGATTTATCTTTTAAGCTACCTGTAAAATTTGGATTTTGATCGGCCAAACAAAATGAACTACCGCTAGAAACCTTATAAAAACCGGGTTGATGCCACTCAGCTGCCACAGCACTTCCAGCAATAGACGATAATAGCAAGGGATTTAGGTTTTAAATGAATTGGTTTTGTCTTTGCTTTGTGCATGTTCTTATATTAATTACTTGTTTACTACAAATGCCAAGCTTTGCTTCAGCAGCTGAAGTGCTCCAGGTACGTGAAGCGGATCTACTACTGATTGGTGATCAAAATCGCACTTATAGCGTTCGCCTTGCATGCGCAGAGATCCAACCGGGCAAAGAGAAAGCTGCCATTGATTTCCTGCGCAAAACTCTACCGAGACGCCAACGGGTTAATTTGATGCCAATCGGCAGCGAAGAAGGATTATTACTAGCAAGAGTGAGAGCTTTAGGCAGTGATTCAGATTTAACTAATTTATTAGTGGAGCAACAGTTGGCTACAATTAGTTCAACGTGCGATAACAAAACCGAACCCGCCTAAACAAATGAGCCTTAATCGCACAGCTAAGGGTATTGTTTTGGTGCCTTGCCTACTGCTTGGAGCAGCTTTTATAAGTGCCGGTGTTTGGGGCGGAGAAACAAACCAAACAGTGGCCTACAGCCTTGGTGGTGCCCTTACGTTGGGAGGTATCTTAGCTCAACTGTTGCCAGATGGTAGCAATAAACCAGATGTTGAAGATAATAATTAAGAGTTTTCTTACGGTTTTTTAGCGCCTGCCTGGCCTTGTTCCTGCATCAATTTGAAAAATTCTGGTGTTGGGTAAAATACAAATTCATCAGCTTTTGTTTCAATCATCCGGCCCAAAGCAACGGTAATATCAGCCGCTAATAACTCAACTTTAGTTCCTGTTATTTTTGCAGCAGCGGTAGCAGCATCGTTGTAAGAAAGGAAGAAAACAGCCTTTGTCCCCTTGGGCGTGTTTACTGTTATGAAAGGTTTAGAGAAGAATACTGGCACCGAAATACCTTCGTTAATATCTTTTTCGCTAACACCTTGCTTGCGTAGCAGCTCAACAGCTTTCGACATATTTATTTCCGAACTAATAACAGGAGCCACAAGTTTTTTATCAGTAAGTTTTTTATTAATTTCATTTACTTTATCGTTGGCTATATTCATTGGTATTGGTATTACCCGCGCCTTAGCCGTTGGATTTGCCTTATTAAAAGCATCCAATTCCTTTAGGGCTTTAGCTTGATCAAGGAACATGGGCAGGAGCAAATTCTTATCACCCTGGGGAATTGGAATTGGCGCCCCTTGATCATTAGTGATTAGAAAAACTGGAATAACGGCTAATTTCCTAAGAGCATCAGCTTCTGGAATGGCATACACCGCCCCAGCACCTAGAACTAGGGGGAAGCAAGCTGCTGCACCCAAGAAAGCAGATCGAAAACCCGATACAACACGCTGCACAAAAATCCCACAACCGATTGCTAAAGCGTAAGCAGAAAACAAGCTCTAATCTCCATTGGCTGGACGGTATGCGTCATGACCACCAATAAAAACTTTGCTGCTCTACAGATTGCAGGCGTGTTGGCAGCACTTCTTGGCAGTCAAAGCCTTGTGGCATCTGAACCTCTAGCTGGCAATGCCTTAATTCTGCTTCCAAGCGAGGGGGCAATTGCCGGATTAGGCGACGGCCTAAGGCGTGGGTTTGGCTTAGCCCAAGAGCAAAGCCAGTTATGTGGTGCCCCCTCAACTCAGTGGTCTACTGGTTGGATAAAACCTGGCAGCGATCCAGCAAACCAATTAAACAAACGCAAATTACCTCCCTTATTGCTCGCTCCACCCGCAACACCATTAGTAGAAACTGGCTTATTGGCAGCTTCAGAACAACGACAAATAATTCTGCCGCTGCAAAGGGGGGCTTCATTGCAGCAGTTGGCGAGCCGCCGTGGATCAGATCAACTTTGGCCGATTACTCCTGCCCGCAGCCTAGAAATTGATGCCCTTGTAAAAACAATGGTTCAAGCCAACCTGCGAAGCTTCTTATTGATTAGTGATGGCAGCGCCGAACAGCAACTACTGGCAGATCGATTTTTGGAAACCATGCGTATAAATGGAGGCGTTTTACTTGGCACTGATATAAAGGCTCGCGTGATTGATCCAAACAAACCAAAAGATCTGCAATTACTAGTGTCTGATGCTGAGTGGTTTCAACCGGCAGCTTTGGTGGTTATGAGCCCACAAAACAGCGAATTAACGCTCGCTGTGCAGGCTCAATCCTGGCCACAAGATATGCGTTTAGCTTGGAATTTTCCGCCGAAATCAAGCAATAGACAGGTGCAAATTGGAGTGGCAGAAGCAAGCAGGGGGCCAGGCTGGAAAAGTTTTGAACTGGATTTCAAAAAACGTTTTGGTTACAAACCCGGAACCGTGGAGGCAGCTGGATACGACGCCGGCCAGCTTGTTGCTTTATCTGTGTTACCAGCAAAAGTTAGTGCGCGTAACGGCATGGGGGGCTTTAATGCTGCCCTAAAACCAAGGAGTGTTTGCGCAAATGTGAAAATCAGAAAAAACGGCGAAGCGGCAAGGCCCCTTGGGGCGATAAGCAATATGGATATGAAAGCAGCAACCCCGCCAACAGCTCAACTGGATGTGATCCAATTGGAAGTTAACGGGGTGCAACTGCTGAAGACCTTTAATTTAGGCGCTAATTAAAAGGATTAAAACCTATTAATCACTCTTCGCCTTCATCCTCAGCACCCACTGGTACTAAACGGATTTGTTTGCGGCCTAGCTTAATTTCAAACTCATCACCGGGTTTCAGGTTCAGCATCGCTGTGTAGGCCTTACCTATTAGCAGATTGCCATTTCCTTGAACAGTGGCCACATAGCTGAGCTTGCGACCGCCTTTACCAACGGAAGCACTGCCAATGTCAACACCCTTAGCATCCAACAAAGCCTCGTAAAAAGCTGTGAAATTTAAGCGCTCGCCACCATCTTTCTTAGTGGACACATATCCACAGGCACGAACGATATCTGATTTACTGGAGTCGCCAAGATCGCGCACCTTCGTTAAAAGGTCATTTCCGATGAGCATGAGAAGTAGAAGAAATTGATTACTTTGTAAACATACCAAAAAATTGACAGATTTGAAAACCTTTTGCCACAGGTTTGCTAATTGGTTTAGTAGATAGGCTGGAAATAACGAAGGAAGCCAACAGTGATGTCCAATAAATGGCCAATCAGGCCAATGTTGCTATTAGATCAGCCGATTGCTCGGGAGGTGTATGTAGATGCTGTGCTGAACTTGCCAGAAAAGATCTATAGCAAGGCTCAACTTGATGCCTGGGCTGCTGTTGCTCTTCTGCCTGGTGTGCTTGATACAACCTTGCAGAAAGGTTTTGGGTTGGTGAGTTGCAGCAAAACAGCAATTGAGGCTTTTGCTGTGCTGTATCCAGCAGATCGGGTGGCCTTGCTTTACTGCCGAGCCAGATCACATCGCCAAGGCCGTGGCAAACAATTACTACAAGCATTAGAGGAAGAGGCCATTAAGCAAGGGGTTAGGCAACTACGCACCGAGGCGAGCTACATCAGCCAGCCCCTCTTTGAAAGCCTCGGCTGGGTTACAGAGCAGAAGGAACACTTGCTGATTGCTGGAATTGCCTTTGAACGCTTTCGCATGGGCAAAACCCTTTAGCCCACAAAGCCGCTTTTTCCTAGCTAGAAGTTGAAGAGTGAAAGTAACTGCAGTGAAAAGGCGTTTCTTATTTTCTGCCTCAATAAAAGCTTTGTTAGCTGCATCAAGCTGGGCTGCGTTTGCAAACAGAGCACTGGCATTGGGTGGGGTGCTGCCAGCGCTTGGGGAAGCGGCACCAGATTTTGATCTGGAAGGAATAAACAAGCAAGGCCCCCTGCAACGGAAACTGGCCGATTTGCGCGGCAAATGGTTGGTTTTATATTTTTATCCGAAGGATTTCACCAGTGGTTGCACCCTTGAAGCGAGGGGATTCCAGAAAGATTTAGTGAGTTTTCGTAAAAAGGGAGCGGAGATAATCGGGATCAGCGCTGATGATCCCGACCAACACGCCTCCTTCTGCGGCAGCGAGGGGCTTACATACACATTGCTATCGGATCCAGATGGCAGTGTTAGCCGCGCCTATGGCTCTTGGTTGGCGCCGTTCTCGCAAAGGCACACATTTTTAATTGATACCAATGGAATACTCAAAGCCCGTTGGACAGCGGTACAACCATCAGGCCATAGCCAAGAAGTGCTGAAAGAGCTCGAAAAACTCCAAGCCTAGGAATTGTTTCTGGCAACAAAAGTTGCTGCTAATAAGCCGCCGATAAAACCACTGAAATGTCCAATCCAGCTCACCCCTGGTGCTGAAAAAATTGGCAACAAACTTGGCAAAATACCGCCGTAGCAAATCAATGCAAATACTGATAAACCTAGTGATAAAGGTTTCTTTTCAAACCAACCAATCACTAAAAGATATCCCAACAAACCGTAAACAACACCAGAAAGCCCATGGCTGCCACTTGGCCAAAACAGCCACACGGGAATTGCACAGCCATAAACCCCAAGCCACACAGCCAAGTAATCGCGACGACCGCGCAAAAGAACCATCCAAGAAAGTGGCAAAAAAGTAAGCGAATTTGCTAGAAGATGGGCAAAGCCGCTGTGGCTAAAAGGAGCAGTAAGCACTCCAAGAAATGAACCGCCAGGGATCATTGCAAGATTCCATTGGCCGCGGAAAGCAAGCTGATCTACAAGCTCCTGAATCCATGCAATCAGCAGGATTAGGAGCGGCAAGAGCATTCTCAAATGCGCAACTGCTCCAATTGACCACTGCTGTGCAGTTCAGCTAAGGCGCTGTAACCGCCAATTGCTACTTCATCTATAAATATCTGAGGAACTGAACTCTCTGCTAGTGGGGTGATTTCTGTAAATGGAATCCCAAGGGTGCGCAACATTCGCAGTGCGCGGCGAGAAAAAGGGCATTCAGGCAATCCTGCAATCGTTACCCGTGTTTGGGCGAGAGGTTTTTTAGCTACCTGTGGCTGTGGTGAAGGAGATATGTTCAACAATCCAATCAGTAAATCAGCTCCCCGCAACACAGTGGTGCCATGTTCTAGGTGGCCACCCCACACAGCGCATTCATTATCAGAAAAGCTCAGATGCAAATGCACCCCAGTTGCAGCAATAGTGCCTTGAAGGCTAATAATCTCTAATTCACCAGCCAAAACCATTGGAGAGTTGCGTCCCGGGCAAGCAAACGATGCCTGGGAGAGATTCCCCACAACACTCAGCACAAATCCACTCAAATTGCGCTCTCGGGCAAACTGCTCAAGGCTGCTGCGCACATCACTGCCGGCATCTAAATGAAGTGGCTCGGCTTGCATAACGGAACTTTTGAAAATGGACTACCCACAGAACAGGTTAAGCGTGCCCTTTACCGAACTAAAGCTTGCGGTGGTGGGCCACGTGGAATGGATGAGTTTTGTGGCGGTGGAGAACCTCCCTAAAGCTGGGAGCATCTGCCATGCAAGCGATTTTAGGGAAGAAGCAGCCGGCGGCGGTGCTGTTGCAGCGGTGCAGTTAGCAAGGCTAACGAAACAAAAGGTGATTTTTTTTACTGCCTTGGGCCGTGATGCAGTGGGAGAAAAGGCAGCTGCGCGCTTGCAGGAGCTGGGTCTTGATTTGCATGTGGCCTGGAGGGATGCCCCCACCCGCAAAGGGATCAGTTTTGTTGATAGCGAAGCGGAACGCACAATTACCGTGATTGGCGAAAGGCTGGCACCACTAGCAAGTGATCCGTTGCCTTGGAACCTTATTAGTGAATGTGATGGAGTTTTTGTAACGGCCACTGATGCCGCCGGCTTGAAACTATGCCGCCGTAGCGCCCTGCTAACAGCTACACCAAGGTTGCGCTTAACAGTGCTAGAGGCCAGTGGAATTTGTTGCGACGCTTTAATCGGTAGTGCCCTTGATGAGGCTGAGCAGGTGCCAGTTGGATCACTCAGCCAGATACCACGATTGCGAATTGCCACCGAAGGAGCGGCAGGGGGTTGGTATGAACCAGGGGAGCGCTACGAAGCAATAAAACTAACAAAAGCTTTGGTTGATAGTTATGGCTGCGGAGATAGTTTTGCAGCCGGGGTAACAGCAGCATTAGCAGCTGGTTTTAACACTTTGGACGCAATTAATTTAGGGGCCCGCTGCGGGGCTGAATGTGCCTCCATTTTTGGCCCCTTTTGTGATATTGGGTAAATTAACGGCGTCCGTTAACTATCACCGAGCTGCCTGATGTGCCAGCGGCTCCAGGAAGTGCAGGCACCACTGAGGTTTGGCCATCCCACTTATCTAGGAATAATTTGTATAGCACTTGATCATCAAGGCTTGAATTAAGGGTTTGATAGCGCTTTGCTTCTTGTTCAGCAATTAAAACTTCAGTTTGAGCACGAAGTAATTGTTGTTCAGCAATTTGCTTTTGCTCAATTGCTGCTCTGTATTCCTCTGCTATTTGCAATCCCGTAAGATCAAGCCCCTGCACAGTTACATAGTCAAATTTACGTAGCTCTTCTGCAACTTTATCCTGAACTAATTCAGATATTGAGTTCCATTCTGTAGCGATCGTAACAAGTTCGTACTGGGAGAAAACAGATTTAAGCGCTTTCAATAAAGAAGGTTGAATAACGCGGGGATAAATCTGTTGATCATCTGTGGCAATCGTTTCATATATACGACCAGCCTCGGTGGGCTTCATCGCATATTTAACTGTTGCCGTGGCTTGAATTACCTGAAGATCTTTAGTGAGGGTAGAAAACTGTTCAGGTCGCACTTGAGTGCGCACATCAAAAAACGAAGTGTTTTGCACTAAAGGAGCTTTTATGTTGGCGCCGGGGCTACGGGGAATCCCGGTTACCTTGCCAAGGGTAGTTACAACCGCCACATTGCCTGCGGGAACAATAAAAACTGTTTGGCTCAACAAAATCGCCAATGCCGCCACCACGGCAAGAATCAAGGTGAGAATTCCACCTGGCCCATCTGAGCCACCGGCAGAACGAAGTGGCGATTGCATTGGCATTTTCCTGGAGAGTATTTATCCTAGGCAGGCAGATCAAAGCGATCGAGATTCATAACCTTCGTCCAAGCGGAACAAAAATCCAACACAAACCTTTGAGCCCCATCGCTTTGGGCGTAGATCTCAGCAATGGCACGCAATTGGGAATTTGAGCCGAACAGCAAATCCACCCGGCTGGCAGTGAACCGTTTAAGGCCACTCTTGCGATCTCTACCTTCGTAACTACCAGCGTGCTCAGGGCTGGGCGCCCAAACAATTTGCATATCAAGCAAATTCACAAAGAAATCATTGCTTAGGCTTCCAACCCGTTCAGTGAAAACTCCATGGCCTGCGCTGTTGCTCACTCCAAGCACCCTTAACCCAGCCACTAAAACAGTCATTTCAGGGGCTGATAAACCAAGAAGTTGGGCGCGATCCACCAAAAGATGTTCTGCCATCTTTCCTGTAGTTATTTTTTCGTAGTTGCGAAAACCATCAGCCTGGGGTTCAAGAGCTGCAAATGAGGTCACATCTGTATCAGCCTGAGATGCATCATTGCGGCCAGGGCTAAAGGGCACTGTTAATTGAAAACCAGCAGCAGCTGCCGCCAGCTCCACCCCAACACCACCAGCTAACACAATTAGGTCTGCTAGCGATAGCAAACTGCCATTGCTGCGGTTGGAATTGAAAGCTGATTGGAGCTCAGATAAACGACCCAAAACAGCTTCAAGTTTTTGCGGTTGATTAACAGCCCAATTGCATTGCGGCTCAAGGCGTAGCCGTGCTCCATTTGCGCCTCCGCGTTTGTCAGAACCGCGAAAAGTAGAAGCTGATGCCCATGCAGTTTCTACAAGTTCAGATACCGTAAAACCAGAATTGCGTATTAATTGCTTTATTTCATCAATTGCAGCGGAATCCAGTAAAGGCAGATCCGCTGGAGGGATTGGATCCTGCCAAATTAAAATTTCAGCTGGCGCTTCAGGGCCAAGGTAATTAGATCGCGGACCTAAATCTCTGTGGGTGAGTTTGAACCATGCCCGCGCGAATGCATCAGCAAATGCATCAGGGTTTTGGTGATAGTGGCGAGAAATTGGCTCATAAAACGGAGAAAAGCGCAAAGAGAGGTCAGCGGTTGTCATTATCGGTGCATGCTTCAATCCAGGTATGTGGGCATCTGGAATTAGATGTTCTTCTTTTACATTTTTTGCTCGCCACTGCCAAGCATCAGCAGGGCTTTTAACTAGTTCCCATTCATAACCAAACAACATATCGAAATAACCCATATCCCAGCGGGTGGGATTCGGTTTCCAGGCACCTTCAATGCCACTGGTATTCGTATCTGCCCCCTTGCCACTGCCCAACTGGTTTTTCCATCCCAACCCCATTTCCTCAAGGGGCGCGCCTTCTGGAGCTGGTCCGATAAATTCCTTACTGCCAGCACCATGACATTTGCCAAAAGTGTGGCCGCCTGCAACTAGTGCAACGGTTTCAGCATCATCCATAGCCATGCGGGCAAAGGTTTCTCGCACATCGATGCCAGATGCCCCAGGGTTGGGATTACCGTTTGGACCCTCGGGGTTTACATAAATAAGCCCCATTTGCACTGCTGCAAGAGGAGCATCCAATTCTCGATTACCGCTGTAGCGCTCATCACCAAGCCAAACGGTTTCATTACCCCAATTGATATCTAATTCCGGTTCCCAGATATCAACGCGACCTGCTGCAAAGCCAAAAGTTTTGAACCCCATGGATTCAAGCGCAACATTACCGGTAAGGATGATTAAATCTGCCCAAGAAATTTTATTGCCATATTTTTGCTTTATTGGCCAAAGCAAACGGCGAGCTTTATCAAGGTTGTCGTTATCAGGCCAACTATTTAGGGGGGAAAAACGCTGATTACCAGTACTTGCACCACCGCGACCATCACCAATTCGATAGGTGCCAGCGCTGTGCCAAGCCATACGAATAAATAAACCACCGTAATGATCCCAATCAGCCGGCCACCAATCTTGCGAATCAGTCATTAAGGCAGTGAGATCGGCCTTAAGCGCTTGGTAGTTAAGTTGGGCAAATGATTCTGCATAGCTAAACTCTTCGGATAAAGGGTTTGCTTTCGGGTTGTGTTGATGAAGAATATTTAGATTTACAAGTTCCGGCCACCAATCTGAACTGGAGGTCCCCGCACCAGCCGTTGCAGTTAAACTCGAGAGACTGAAAGGGCATTTACCAGAACTTGTCACTGCTGTGCTTGAAAAATGGAATAAAACTAAATTAACTCAATAAAAAAAAATGAAGAGAATTTTTACATTCCCTTCATTTTTAAAATATATGAGTATATATACTAGTTATTATCTACTCTCACCGCAACCGGCTCAAGTGCTAGCTGTTCAGAATCATCAGCTGTTGGCAAAGGAGTACTTATATTTCTTACCACTAATGCATCAATTGAAAACAAACCTGGGCCTGTTAATAGGAGTGAAATACTTCCACCTAAATAAAGAGCAACTAGTTCCAAAACGTAAATATTGAAACCGCCAGTTAAAATATGCTGGTAGGCAGCAACAGCCATTGTTCCAGTGATTGCAAGAGCTCCTAGTGGTGCGAAGACACCAAAAATCAGGAGCCAACTACCAATCAATTCAGAAATGCCAGCTGCATAAGCAAAAAAGAGTGGGAAAGGCAGGTGAAGTGATGCAACATAAGTATTTGCAAACTGCTGAGGATCAGCAAGTTTTTCTTGTCCATGATGGATCATCATCACGCCAATTGCAAGCCTCAACAGCAATAAACCTGCAGAAGCGAAAAGATTCTGTTTTAAAAAATAGGCTTTAATGCGGGGAAGCAACCAGCCTGTAAAAGCTACAAAATTTAAATTTAGAGACCTTTTTGAGGCGAGAAAATAAAGGGCTGCGCAAGAGGCTAAAAACCCACCTGCTGATTCAAGTAAAAGAGGGGAAGCCATGGAAGAGGATAATGTGAGGTTAAAAATTGGGAAATGAATGATTAAAGAAAATTTAATCACTAGGCATATCAGGCTGAGCAAGTGCACTCACAATCCAGGCTCCTATTAAAAGCACTGCGAGAGCGGCTGTTGGAGAAAAGTCCATCGGTCTACAAACTTTTGTTTCGCCAACTGTAACGGAATGTAACGGTGCGTGTGGACCTTATCCGGGTTGGATAACTTGAACAGATGAAGGCTCCAAAAGCGCTACTCGATCGCCTAGAAAAAATTGCAATTGAACTGCCTTCAATCGGCTTTAGCAAGCTGAAGCTGGTTGTATTGCTTTCTCAGTTGGGGGATTTCGACAGTATTGAATACGCGCAGGCGCTAGTTGTAGAGCTGCCGAAACTGCAAAAATCAAATATTGAGCTAATTGCCATTGGGATCGGCTCTAAAGAAAGCGCAGAACGTTTTTGTAGCTACACAGGATTTCCAAAGCAGTGCCTATTTGCAGATTCAGAACCGATAATTCATCAAGATCTGGGGTTGTATCCAGGTTTGAAAATTGCCGGTGGGCCTTGGCTTGGTCTTTTATTGATGTGCGCAGGGATCGGGTCGCCCGGCACTCTTAAAGAGGTTTTGAGGGGATATAGCGGCGACCGATCAGCGCCACAAAGATTAGATACAAAAATGTTTGAATTAGCCGGTGGCAATGGATTTCAAAGGCCATTTGAACTTGCAACTGTTCGATTGAAAAATATGGTTGAAGTTTTGGGTGCATGGTCTACATATGTAGAAACAGATAAGTTCCTCACTCAAAGAGGAGGAACTTATCTGTTGAATCAGAAAAATGAACTGATTTATGAATTTAAAGACAAAGGAATATTAGGATTTTCAGAAACAATGGCAAGTCCACTGAAATTCCTAGAAAACTTTTTAGTTAATTAGGTAAGCCGGCGACAACCCAAGTTAATAGATCCGGCATCCAGCATGCGCCCAAGCTTTAATGCTGTTGCCTCTTCTGCCCTGCTAAACCTGTATTGCTGCGAAGCAACCCAGCTTATTTCACTCTCTGTGATCACCCCTGTGCTGAGTGATTCCAAGAAAACCTCTCCAAGAGTCATTTGAATTTGTAACGAACTATTACATCTTGCCGCTTAAACGGCTTCGCAGTGGTTTGGAAGGAAAACTGGTAAGCCACGAAAACCAAGAGCAATGCGCCGGGCCAGCAACAAAATGGGATAAAAACGCTTTGCTCTAGCTGGTTCCATGAAAACAGCCTTAAGCAAAAACAGCAAAGGGTCGCTTGGTTTCATAAGTTTGGAAATCTCAGCAACAGCATCAGATCCATGCCATATCTTTTCTGGAGTTATAAGTGCAGCCCCGCGACCAAAATCAAAACCTTGAGCTAGAAGCTGAGCCCGAATCTTGTGATCAGCTCTGCCATCGCAGATAGTTAAAGAAGGAATCCCGCCCACAAGTTCAGCGCGAGCAGCAAAGGCTTGGCAAAATGGGCATCCTCCGTCGTATACAAGCAGCAGTGTTGAGCAGGATTTAATCATCAACCCATTCTGGCGGCAACTATTGCGAGCAGCGCAAAAAAGAGAAGGGAGATCGCCCCAAGCCCGTTGGTTGCAGCTAGCAACAGTGGCAGAAGACGGAACTGCAAGGGTTAGAACATTAGTTTTTCGTGGCTGGTGCGGCCCTGCAAGCTTGGAACTACTTAGCGACAACCGCAGCTCAAAGTTTAACGAGCTAGAAAAAAACCCAAGTATCGAAATTTGCTGGCTTCTGCCAAAAGCAAGATGTCAGTTCAGGCTTATGGGCACCCGAATAGTGCTTGACGCGGGGATAAATCAAATGGCGCGAGAAATGCACTGGGAAAAACTCACACCGGAAGCTCGAGCCCTGTGGGCTTGGCCGCCACCAGGAGAAAAATTCGACACCACGGCAAGCTTCCCGAAAGAAATTGCAGATAATTGCCCGATTCCCAACTGTTTTGAGCTGATCCGAATTGAGTTATCTGAAGTGGAAATACTGCAATTGGGTGAAAATCCCCACAACAGATTGCGATGGCGAGCAAATCAAAATTGGACTGAAGAAAAACTTAACCCGTAACACCCTGCAGAAGCATCTTCACATCTGCAAGACGTTTTGCATTTACGCCAAGATCTGAATCGCCCAACCTTGATACGGAACGGGCCTGCACAAGCCCGCGGATCGGATCTGCATAAATCTCAAGATCATCAACAAAACCGAAAAAAGCACTGCTAACTGTTGCATGCAGATAACCTTCGGTTTGATCCACTAAATTTGTTCTAGGCATTAATTCAAGCAACGGCTGTAGAGCCTGCACAGCTGCAACCGGTTCTGCCACTTGCCAATTGGCACGAGCGCAGTGAGCAGGTGATGTACATGGAGAAAGTTCAGCATTGTGAATTCCCAAATCGGTGGGTTCAGGGCCGACAAATTGAAAAAAGCTCAGACCAAAAACCAAAATAAAATGCAAAACGATATTCATTTTTCCGTTGGAGAAGGGGGAGCACTTGGAGTGGCTGATGGGCTAAGAATGCCCTGCATGTCTAGATCTAGCTCGCCTATCCAGAGGAACAAACCAGCAATGCAGGCAAGGGCAGCCCCTAGTAAAAGCCAGTGGCGGCGGTCCATCGCTTGCTTCCATAGGATCCTTAGTGAATTGATTATGGCAAAACCATGTCTCTCGATCAACTTAAGGCTTTTTTGAAGAGGGTTCAGAACGACGAGAAAACCAAACAAGAAATACTTTCCGCTGCCACCGCAGACGATGTAGCCGTTATTGCGATGAAACTGGGATTTGAATTTTCCGGAGACGAATTACTACGAGTATCTGGAAAAAAATTCGACCGCGTAACAGTTCACAAACAGAATATTCCAGGAGAATACAACTAGCTAAACAGCTTCATTAGGGAATTTTTTCCATAAAGCTAAACCGCCGCCTCTTCCTCTAGCTGCTAGCCAGCCATTGCTATCTCTTGTAATCAGTGCAAAAAATGGCATTACACGAGTAGACATCGGTGCAGGCAATAAACGCTGAAACAGAACATACCTACCGAATTTAATTAATATATGGTTAAACTCAAATAATAAAAGCGGACGTTTGCCTTGCAATTTTGCTTTACCAATAAATCGCAATTCTAAATTGCCCAAATTCACAACATTGCATAGCTGAATCTCTTCAAGTGCTATTGCTATTTCAAGGCGTGCTCGAATCGCCTTTAAAACTGTGGAATTGATAACAGAAAAAGAATTACTACCCTTAGCCCAAACCTGTTGAAGAAGCCAGCAACCCACCAGGTCTTGTTCTTGAATACCAGTGCCCTGAGCTCGGGCTTGAATTTCAAGTTGCAGCAACTGTTCAGCGTTGCGAAAGGGTTGAACAAGCACGCATTCCACTCAGCAAAGCACCAGCATGGTGGTATTCAAGCCAAAACGCATGAACGGCTCAGATTTAAGCTACAAAAAGGTGTTAACCGCCTCCGATCGCCACAAACAAGACGAAACGGATGACAGTTTGTTTTATGCACAACCAAGATTTGTGCAACACCTCGATGGGAGCTTCCGCAAGCAGTTAACAAACCTCTACGAGGAAAAGCTTAAGCCAAATACAATTGTTCTGGATTTAATGAGCAGTTGGGTAAGCCATCTACCATCAAGCGTTAAGTTTAAGCAAGTAATTGGGCACGGCTTAAATAAACAAGAATTAGAAGCAAATCCACATTTCAATAAACACTGGGTTCAAAATTTAAATAGTAATCAAAAACTTCCAATTGAAAGCAATTTAGTTGATGCAGTTTTAATAGTGGCTGGATGGCAATATTTACAATATCCAGAAGCAGTAAGTTCTGAATTATTAAGAATTACGAGCCCTAATGGAATTATTATTGTTAGTTTTTCAAATCGGATGTTTTCAACAAAAGCACCAAGAGCATGGCTAGATGCAAATGATTCTGAACGCTTATTTGGTATTTCCAAAATCCTAAGCAATCAAGGCTGGATTGTTGAGCAAATTATTAACAAAAACTCACTAGCTGAAGGTCTACTTGGTTTATTTGGTGGCAAAGGCGACCCATTCCTATCGATTATTGCTCGAACAACCAAAAATAAAAAAAACAACTAGTATTAATGGATACACGCCTTGCAGCGGCCACCTCTGTGCCCTGAACCCAAATTTTAGCAAAAATTTATTTTAGCTAAAATAAAGGCCTGGATAATTTGACATTAACGATCCAAGCAAACCGCACAAGTTCATTAAAAAGTTTAGAAATCAAAGAACGGCCTCAAGTTGCATATATATACTGCGAAGGAAATTTTAAATCCCTAGATGGCAAAACAGCTCATGGCCTATTAAGGCAATCGGATGAATTTAAAATTAAAGCTATAATTGATAGCGAATCTGCGGGGTTAGATTCGGGAATGGTTCTAAATGGTATAAAAAATAATATCCCCATAGTAGCGAATCTTACTGAAGCAATCAATTTAAAAGGTTGCAAAGCAAACAATTTTATTTATGGAATGGCTCCTGCAAATGGTTTATATAGTATTGGAGATCGATCAGTTATTCTTGACGCATTAAGTGCAGGCCTTAATATAATTAGCGGTATGAGAGAATTTCTATCGGATGAAGCAGAGTTTGCACTAATGGCAGCTAGCCATAATGCAATAATTAAAGATGTACGACGTCCACCGGAATTAAAAGACCTACGCCTTTTCAACGGATCAATTGATACTGTTAAATGTATAAGAATTGCAATCCTTGGCACAGATGGGGCTATCGGCAAAAGAACAACTGCAACATTAATGGTGCAAGCACTTAATCAAAAAGGAATAACAACTGTATTAATTAGCACAGGCCAAACAGGATTAATGCAAGGTGGGCGCTACGGCGTAGCACTCGATGCAATTCCTTCACAATTTTGTTCAGGCGAGGTGGAAGCTGCCATTGTTAAAGCCTATAACGCCGAAAAACCAAAAGTTATCATAATTGAAGGCCAAGGTGCATTGAGCCATCCTGCATATCTCTCATCTGGATTCATACTTCGTGGTAGCAAACCCCATGCAGTTGTACTTCAACATGCGCCAAAACGCAAAAATTTAAGTGATTTCCCATTCATGGCAATGCCAACTCCCGGATCGGAAATCAAACTGATAGAGGCATTCGTGGAAACAGCAGTTATTGGAATAACAATAAATCATGAGGAAATGGATGATAATGAAGTTAGTTTAGTTATTTCGAGTTATGAGGCTGAATATAAAATACCTGTTACAGATGCGGTAAGCCGTGAACCTGAAGCACTAGTTGCGATGGTGCTAAAAGCATTTCCTGAACTGCATGGTTGTTTAAGTAACAACTTTTGAAAGCTCCAAGGTTAGAAATTAAACTCAAACAACTTCAGCACAATGCAGTAGAGTTATTAGAAAATCTTGCTTTGCAAGGTATTTCAATTACAGGTGTAAGCAAAGCAACAATGGCTATGCCAGAAATAATAAATATATGGATAAGTGCAGGAATTCATTCAATTGGCGAATCAAGAATTGAAAATATAGAATCTATAAATAAAGTAAATAACAGAGTACGCACCTTACTTACACGTATACCAATGCTTAGTCAAGTTGATCAGGTGGTTTCACAAGCAAGCATCAGTTGCAATAGTGAATTAACTGTATTAACTGCGCTAGCTGCGGCAGCAGCAAAACAAAACCTGCGCCACGGTGTGCTTTTAATGGTGGAATTAGGTGATCTGCGCGAAGGGATACTTCCAAAAGACCTTAACGAAGTAATAAAGCTGGTATTGAAATTACCAAATTTAGAATTAATCGGAATTGGTGCAAATTTAGGGTGTCAAAATGGCGTGGCACCTGATCAAAAAAATATGAATGAATTATCATCAATTATGAATAATATAGAAACAGATTTTAAAATTAAGCTGGAGTGGTGCTCGGGGGGAAATTCTGCAAATCTACCTTGGCTTGCAGCGGGCGGGAAGCCGGATCGCCTTAATCATCTTCGTATTGGTGAAGCATTGCTGCTTGGCCGAGAACCATTAACAAGAACTAAAATAAAAGGTTTATATACAGATGCTATAACTCTTGTGGCAGAGGTTATAGAAATAAAACTAAAACCAACAACCCCATGGGGAATACAATATCAAACTAGTTTTAGCGATGCTCCAAGTGAACAGAATAAAGAATCTAATGCAAAACAAAATAAAATTTATGAATCGCGTATTTTATTTGCAATTGGTGAGCAGGATATAGACCCAAGCGGATTAAAAGCTGATGGGATTGAAATAAAAGGAGCATCGAGCGATTATCTAGTAGTATCGAGCTCACAAAATACCTTAAATGTTGGATATGAACAGCGATTTAGCCTGAATTACAGCGCCTTATTGCGCGCTATGACCTCGCCATATATAGCTAAGTGTTTTGTTAGTTAAGCTGATCAGGTAATATGATAAAACGATAGTTTTCTGGCTAAAAATGGATGAACTAGTAAAAGCCTATTACGGCCAATCGCTCCAAAGCAGCGCTGATTTGAAAACAAGCGCTTGCTGTGATGCAAATGCGGTGCCAGCATGGCTAAAGCCATTATTAGCGAAGATTCATCCCGATATTTGCAATCGCTACTACGGTTGCGGTCTTGTCTGCCCAGAACACATAAATGGCTTTAAAGTTCTTGATCTTGGCAGCGGCGCGGGAAGAGACGCGTATCTCCTGGCGCAATTGGTGGGCCCTTCTGGAGAAGTTGTTGGGGTAGATATAACATCAGAGCAATTATCAATTTCACGAAATTATCTTAAATACCATTCAGATTTATTTGGTTATTCCAACGTTAGTTTTATAGAGGGAAGAATAGAAAACTTAGCTGATCTTGGCTTGCAACCACAGAGTTTTGATCTAATCGTTAGTAATTGTGTGCTCAATTTGTCTATGGATAAATCAGCAGTTTTAGAAGGAGTAAGAAATTTATTAAAAAATGATGGAAGATTTTATTTTGCAGATATTTATGCCGATAAGCCAATCCCTCTTAACCTCCGCAATCATCCAGTATTGTACGGGGAATGTCTTAGTGGAGCATTTTACACAGATGAATTTATTGCCTTAAGCCAAAGTATGGGATTTCATGAACCGCAACTAATCACCCAAAAACCAATAGTTATTGAAGATAATGAAATAGCAGCAATGCTAAACGGTATTAATTTTTGCTCTACAACATATCAATTGCATAAAAAATCACCATTTTGCACAGTATATTCCGATATAAACCTTG
>NZ_CEXBMR010000032.1:0-21536 GCF_982614295.1 Synechococcus sp. | reverse complement strand
CATGCCCCCAAGCCCTAAATCTACCGCTGTGATGGCCACCTATGGCCGTTACCCCCTAAAAATTGAAAAAGGTAATGGCGTTTGGCTAAAAGCCAGCGACGGTCGCTGGTATCTCGATTGCGTCGCAGGGATTGCCACTTGCACCCTGGGACACAGCAACGGCCGATTACGCAGAGCTTTATCTAGGCAACTGGGCAAGTTGCAACATGTTTCCAACCTCTACGAAATTCCAGAGCAGGAAGAACTTGCCACCTGGCTCCAAGAACACAGCTGTGCCGATCAACTGTTTTTTTGCAATTCAGGCGCTGAAGCAAATGAAGCCGCAATAAAACTGGCCCGTAAATACGGCCACAGCAAGCGGCAAATCGAGCGCCCCCTGGTGCTGAGCGCTCGCGCTAGCTTCCATGGCCGCACGCTTGCCACTGTTACTGCCACCGGACAAGACAAATATCACCGCGGCTTTGAGCCTTTGCCAGATGGCTTCGCCTACTTCACTTATAACGATATCGATAGCTTTAAATCCAGCCTGCAGCAGTATCAGGATCGGGCCGTGGCTGTGCTGATCGAACCCCTACAGGGAGAAGGAGGGGTAATTCCAGGTAATCCAGCTTTCTTTCAAGAATTGCGGCAGCTGTGCAGCGAACATCAACTTCTTCTAATTAGCGATGAAGTGCAGGTGGGCATGGGCCGTAGTGGCACCCTCTGGGGCTATGAGCAGCTGGGGATCGAACCTGATGCCTTCACAATCGCCAAGGGCCTAGGGGGTGGAATCCCAATTGGTGCTTTAGCTGTTAAAAATCACTGCGCTGTATTTGAACCCGGCGATCACGCCAGCACTTTTGGTGGCAACCCTTTTGCCTGCCGTGCCGCCTTAACCGTGGCCCAAGAGTTAGACCGCCGCCAGTTGCTTTTTAATGTTCAGCAAAGAGGTGAACAGCTGCGGGACGGCCTTAGCCAGCGAGTGGCTAAATGGCCTCGCCTCTTAAGTGGCGAGAGGGGCTGGGGATTAATCCAGGGTTTGCTGCTAAGAGATGGCGTAATTACTGCTGCTGAATTGGTGAAAGCGGCCATGGCTGAAGCACTACTGCTGGTGCCGGCAGGCCCCCAGGTGGTGCGTTTTGTTCCCCCACTTGTAATTACGGGCCGGGAGCTAAACAAAGCCTTACATCGCTTAGATCTGGCACTTGCCAAGTTTTAAAGCGTTTGCAACCTCTGCAACTGCCTGATCCGGTTGAGCTCTCAGATCTTCTGGAGCCTTTTTCACAGCGAGGCGTTGATCTTGGTTTATACCGGCTGCAGGCGGCTTTGGCTGATGCTGGGCACCCGGAGCAGCGCTTTCCAGCGGTGCAGGTGGCGGGCACCAATGGCAAAGGTTCAATTTGCACAATGCTTGGGGCGATGCTTAAAGCAGCAGAAATTCGCACTGGGATCTACCGCTCACCCCATCTCCTGAGTTGGTGCGAACGATTAGAGCTGGATGGCAACTGGATTAACCCTGAAAAATTACGTGAAGCCTTGCGCAGCTGGCAAGGCCTAGGCGCCAGCCATAAGCTCACCCCTTTTGAATTAATAACCGGCGCAACTTTTAGCATCTGCGCTGATGCCAAGATCGATCTTGCAGTGTTGGAGGTGGGCCTTGGGGGCCGCCTCGATGCCACCACCGCCCACAGCGATCGCTCCGTTGTAGGTATTGGCAGCATTGGCTTAGATCACTGCGAATATCTAGGTAACAGCTTGGAGCAGATTGCCGCGGAAAAAGCTGGGGTATTTAAGCCTGGAACTATTGCAATCAGTGCCCTGCAACTGAACGAGGTAGCTGAAGTACTGGAACAGCGAGCGGCCGCTAGCCACACCCAACTGCGTTGGGTGGCGCCATTAGCGAATGAGCAGCCCCTAGCTTTGGGGGGCCGTTGGCAGCGTTCAAATGGAGCCGTAGCGATGGGCATGGCTGCAGCTTTAAATGAACGGGGCTGGAAAATAAGTGAAGCCGCCATAAATAAGGGCTTAGCAACTGCCCGTTGGCCAGGCCGATTGGAACAACTGGAATGGCGCGGTCGCAAACTATTGCTTGATGGGGCCCATAACCAGCCAGCGGCAGCAGCCTTACGGCAAGAGTTGTGTGATCAACCACGGCGCTGGTTACTGGGGATACAGCGCCATAAACAAGGCCTTGAAATTGTTAAAACCTTGCTTGGCAGCAACGATCAAGCCTGGATTTTGGCTCTACCAAACCACCAAAGCTGGAGTGCTGCCGAGTTAAGGGCTGGCTTGCCACATCGCTGCAGCCAAATTCAACAAGCAAGCAATGCAGCAGAAGGGCTCGAGGCACTGCTGGCCCCTGGCGCTACACCAGTGATTGCAGGTTCTCTTTATTTGTTAAGCGCTCTATGGGAACAGTTAAATAAGAACAGTTAAATGAGAAAAATTTAATTAAACATGTAGGCTGAGCTTAGCGAGAATTGCTCAAGGCTCTAAAATGCAAAGTTTAAATAAAGCCTTAATCAAATTATTGGCTTTCTTCAGCTTTTATGCTACAGCATTAGCACTGGTGATAATATTGTTAACATTGAATTTTAATGCAGAAACGGCTATAGCTACCTCAAGTTATTTAGAGAAAACTGATTACACGCTTACAAACCAAAGCAATGGTCATTTTGAAAATCAGGATTTAGAAGGAAGTTCATTTGCTGGCGCTCTTGCTAGAGGAGCTGATTTCTCTGGCGCAAATTTACAAGGGGCAATTTTTACCCAAGGATCATTCAGCGGGGCTAATTTTGAAGGGGCTGATCTAAGCGACGCACTGATGGATAGAGCTGATTTTAGTGAGGCAAATTTAAAAAATAGCAACCTAACAAATGTAATCGCCAGCGGCAGCAGTTTTGCGAATGCAGAGATTGAAGGGGCTGATTTTAGTGAGGCTCTGCTAGATCGTGATGATTTAAAACTTCTTTGCCGTCGGGCAAGTGGCACAAATAGCAAAAGCGGAATCGACACCCGCAGCAGCCTCAACTGCCCTTAGAAACAAGCTTATTTTTTATTAAATCCACGCAATTTACCTGGATTTAATAAACCCTTGGGGTCATTTGCTTGCTTTGCCGCCACCTGATCCCCATCCACAATGCCCAAACCGCTGTCTTCCACAGTGAGGGCATGGGCATTAAAAATCAAACCCCCAGCTGCGGCCATTGCTGTGTTGAGTGCCTTGAACTGGTCTTCCCCTTGCCAGCGAAACAGGGGTAGGCCCACCCAGCGGGCTTTACCGCTTACACGCAACCGTTCCAGATGCCAATACAACCATCCGGGCCATTGCTTATCAATCAGTTCGATAAAAGCTAATTCCGATTCCGGTAGTAATACCAATTGGTAGGTAACTAGAGGATCTACAGCCCGCAGCTGCAAGGTGGTGTGGTTCCAACACAGTTCACGCAACAACAAACCTTTGGGGGGCCACTGGGGCCTTTGCCATAACAGCGATCCCCCTGCTTTTGTTGTGAGCTGCTCAATAACTGGCACTGCGTTAGGGCTCGCCAGCAAAAGCAAGCGATCACCTTGGGCGGCCGCAAGCTTGGGCAGGGGTGGCATCTGCTTGGCTAGACGCTGCTCTAGGTAGCAAAGCGCGTCTATTTCCAATGCCGCAGCGCTTAGTTTCTCGCCCAAAGCCAATGCTGCTGGGCGATCAGGTAACTCCAGCACCAGCTCCTGCCAGTTTTGCCAAGGCACCGTAGGGATCGTTACCGCCGTAAAGATGCCATTGCTGCCATAGGCATGGTTAAGGGCCTGGGCCTGCGCTGCATCCAATTGCAGGAGTTGAGGTTCCGCCTCAAGCGTTACCACCTCTAGCCCAAGCAAATTGCCTGGCTCCCGTAATAAACCCCAGCGCAAGCTGCCCACCCCGCTCGAACCACCAGCAATAAAACCGCCAAGGGTGGAGCTACGCCAAGTGCTGGGGGCTAAGCGCAGGGCCCAGCCTTGCGGTTGTAGCCATTCATCCAAATCAAGCAAACGGCAACCTGGCTCTGCAATCAGCAAACCGTTAACCGGATCAAAACTGCGCACTTGATTCAAACCAGAGGTATCAAGCACAACTCCGCCATGCAATGGCACACACTGGCCGTGGTTACCGGTGCCCGCCCCACGAACCGTGAGCGGAAGTTGCAGCCGGTAGCAAAGGGCTGCAACTTGCAACACCTCTTGAGATCGTTGCACCCGCACCACAACATCCGCTAAGCAATGCTGCAACTGCGGCTGAAGCAGAGGCGAAAAGCCAAATTGATCATGGGATAAACGCTCTAGAGCAGGTCCGTGCTCCACCAGCTCAAGGCCGGCGCAACCAGCGATGAAAACTGCTCTAAGGGCTTCAGGGAGCATTACGTTCAGAAGCGCTAATTACTAAAAAATTACCTGCCATTGCAATGGTTTTCAATTCATAACCAGGCAAGGCCAACTGAGGCAATAACTGAGCACCCGCCACTTCGGTGCTGTAAAAACTGAACAAACCAAGATTTATACGCTTGCTGAATTGGGAAGCTAGCGCTCCAAGCGGCTTTTGTTGGGCGCGTATCAACTCTGGGCAGTTTTGCACCACAAGTTGCACCACCATTGGCAAGCCCCCCGGTTTACAAAATTCCGCCACTGCTTCTTCCGCGAGTTTTTTTCCCGCAAACTCTTGAAATTCTGTGGGCCCTGGATTTGTGATGGCAAGCAACACCCCAACGCCTACCAACAGGAAACCCAAGGGTTTTGGCATGGCTTGATCCATTTAATTGCTGCGGCCTAACTGGTAGATTTTGTACCCGCGGCGGGCGTCGCCAAGTGGTTAAGGCAGCGGCTTGTGGTGCCGCCATACGGGGGTTCGAGTCCCCTCGCTCGCCCTCAACTTAATAAAGCTCTAAGCAGTAACTGGGCACCCCCGCGAACGGGATCAGCGCAGGGTAAACCCGTTTGCATGGAAATTTCTTTAATGGCCATTTCCGCTTCCAATGGCCCTAGATGCGCTGTATTAAGAGCTACCGCCCTTACTTTTGGGGCCACATTTCCATTTGGAATAGCAAATGAACCAAGGGTTTCACAGCTTTTAATCAACTCACAAAGGGGGGGCAGAGGCACTTCAGGTAAACCACGAATCGCCCCTTGGCCCGCCCTATGAACCATTACCAAATCCGTGGGTTGGCTACCTCTCAACAAGGGCAAGCTGGCGCTTGAACCTGGATGGCAAAAAGATCCTTGCCCCTCCACAAAAACAATCGCGGCCGGTCCTGCCCCTGCAGCTGTTTGCAACAGGGCAAACTCAACTGCGCCTGCGGCGTAATCGATCCGCACCGCATCGAGGGCTACCCCAGCACCTGAAATCAAAATCCCCGCCTGGCCGGTACCAACAAATCTGGCATCAAGCCCTTGACTGAGGGCAGCAGCGGTGAGCTCTAGGGCTGTACTCATTTTCCCCACACTCATATCGGTGCCAAGAAATAACACCCGCCTGCAGGGCAATGCCGCGGCACGGGCAGCCGCCACTTGGAGTTGGGCTGGTTCCACACGCAAATCCCAAATCCATTGCCCCGGTTGCAGCAAGGCGGCAAATTCTGGATCAGTGGCGAGCTTGGTGTGCAAACCACTAGCCACACTGAGCCCTGCCTGCAAGGCTTCCGCCACGCTTCTGCGCAACTCTTTTTGCAGCTGCCCTCCTGAAGGGGCCAACCCCACCACCGCCACCTGGGGGCCGTAAACCATCCCCTCCGCAACGGAAGCCACGATGGGCACCGGCCTTGGTATTCCGGTGAGCAAAGGCAAATCGGCGCCAGCTTGGGAGGGATCGAGCACTGCCACAACAGGCCCCTGCCGGTATCGCAAAAAAGCCAATCCGGTTTTGCCAGAAAGGCTTGTAAGGCCGTTGTGCTGCAACAGCAGTACCGGAGAGTTAGCAGCCAACATCACGGAACCCCAATACCTGGCAGCTGGCTTGGCATCAGAAGATCTCCCTGTCGGGGCGGAGCAAGAAAGGGGTCGTTGATCAGATTTAGGTGGGAATCGAGATCTGGCCATTCCACCAATGGCAACAGCTGGGCCGCCGCCCCATTCAGCAAACTGCTATCTGAATAGCAACCAAGCATCAAATTTAAATTGAGATGTTGCGCCAACTGAGCCATAAAAAAGGCATCTGTTAACCCTCCGGTTTTGAGTAATTTCAAATTCACCCCTTGCACATAAGGGGCCAAGCGCAACATATCTTCAATGCCCCAACAACTTTCGTCTGCAACTATTGCAATGGGGGCAAGCCCATGCAGCGCAGCAAAATCTTGCTCATCGCCACTACGAGCTGGCAGAGGTTGCTCCACTAAAACCACGCCGCGATCAACAAGCCAGGGCAACATAAATTTGGCTGTTTCAAGATCCCAGCCCCCATTGGCATCCACCTGCAACTCGGCTCCAGCCAGGTGCGGCACCAGGGCTTCCACCAGGGCTTGATCGTGGCTTACGCCGGCGGGGCTACCGAGCTTGAGTTTCACCCTGGTGGCGGGCAACATGCAGCGCCAAGTTGTGAGGCGTTGCAGCATTTCTTCCACACTGCCAAGCCCAAGGGTGATGCTGGTTGGTTTAAGGCGATCAAGCCCCAAACCCCATAGCTGCCAAAGGGGATATCCCATTTGTTTACCCCACCAATCGTGCAGGGCTAGATCCACAGCGCAACGGGCAGGGGGGCTAAGGGGCGCCAGAATTGATCTCCACTCCTGGCGCGGGGGTGGTGCGGCAGCCCCTAGAGAGGGGAGCCATTGCTGTAATTCCTGCTCTAATGCGGCAGTGTCATAACAACGCTGGCCGGTATCAAATCCACCGGTTTCGCCGCGGCCGGTGCAGCCGCCATAGCTGAATTCCAGCAACAAATGCTCCACTTTTGCTGTGGTGCCTCGGCTGATGGTTAGGGGCACCTGCTTTGTGAGCGCAAAGCGACTCAGCTGCCAACCCATGAATGCAACCGCAAAGACCCACTGGTTTCACCCTGCCATGGATACTGCCTCGTTAACGGCGGTAGTTAACACTGGAGTTTGCTGATCACCTTTTTCCTAAGCCCATGAACCGCACCTACTGGATCACCACCTTTGGTTGCCAGATGAATAAAGCGGATTCCGAACGCATGGCAGGGATCCTCGAAACCATGGGATATCGCCCAGGTGGGGCGGAAGCGGATGCAGATCTGGTGCTCTACAACACCTGTTCAATTCGAGATAGTGCAGAGCAAAAGGTTTACAGCTATTTGGGCCGTCAGGCGATCCGTAAACGCCAAAACCCAAATCTCATTTTAGTTATTGCAGGTTGCGTTGCTCAACAGGAGGGAGCTGCCCTATTGAGGCGAGTGCCGGAATTAGATCTTGTAATGGGGCCTCAGCACGTTAATAGATTGCAAACACTTTTAGATAAGGTAGAAGATGGCCAACAAGTATTAGCTACTGATGAAAATCACATCCTTGAAGATATAACAACAGCTCGCAGAGATAGCGATCTCTGCGCTTGGGTAAATGTGATCTACGGCTGCAATGAACGCTGCACTTACTGCGTTGTACCAGCGGTGCGAGGCGTGGAACAATCGCGGGAACCCAAGGCGATTCGGGCCGAAATCGAGTTATTAGCCGCCAGGGGATATAAAGAAATAACTCTGCTTGGCCAGAACATCGATGCCTATGGCCGCGATCTACCAGGCATCACCCAGGAGGGACGCAGAGAGCATACCCTTACTGATTTATTGCATTACATTCATGATGTAGATGGCATTGAACGCATCCGTTTTACCACTAGCCATCCACGTTATTTTACCGAACGTTTAATTGAAACTTGCTTCAATCTGAGCAAAGTTTGTGAACATTTCCATGTGCCATTTCAAAGTGGTGATAACGAATTGCTGAAGGCGATGGCCCGGGGCTACAGCATTGATCGCTATCGCCGCATTGTTGATCAAATTCGCAGCCGCATGCCAAATGCAGCCATCAGCGCTGATGCGATCGTTGGTTTTCCAGGTGAAAGCAACGCCCAATTCCAGCGCACCCTTTCGCTTGTGGCTGAAATTGGTTTTGATTTAGTAAATACCGCTGCATACTCTCCGCGGCCCCATACACCAGCTGCCAATTGGCCAGATCAAGTGGAAGAGGCGGTAAAAGTAGAGCGCCTGGAGGAATTAAATCTATTGGTGAGAAAAACGGCGCTGGAGTGCAGCAATCGCTATCTAGGACGCTCCGTAGAGGTTTTAGCAGAGGCTATTAACCCTAAAGATCCGCAACAATTAATGGGCCGCACCCGCACTAATCGACTCACTTTTTTCAGCGCCAATGGCTATCAGCCTGGAAATACGGTGCCAGTAAAAATCGAAGCTGCGCGAGCTTTTTCTCTTACTGGTACCCCCATGGCTGAAGCAGCACTGGTAATTTGAGGCCCCGGCAAAGGTTTTGTGAATACCAGCGCAGTGAAAGCCAGCCTTGAGCCAATAGTGGTGGGGTTGATTTTTGGTGGTAATTCTGGGGAACACGCGATTTCAATAAGGTCTGCCTGCACCGTGAAGCAAGGTTTAAGTGAGGGATTAAACCCAGAGCGCTATCAATTGCGTTGTTTTTATATCGATCAACAAGGGCGCTGGTGGGGAGAATCTGTAGCGAAGGCGGTTCTTGCAAGCAAGCAGCCTGCAGACACAACCAAGTTGGCTGGCGTTAGCAAGCGAGAGGGCTTTCAAGGTTTTCCTGAGGGAGCTTTAGAGGTGGATTGTTGGTTTCCAGTGCTTCACGGCCCCAATGGTGAAGATGGCACAATTCAGGGATTATTTAGCTTGATGCAGGTGCCTTTTGTGGGCTCTGGCGTGCTGGGTTCCGCCGTGGGTATGGACAAATTGGCAATGAAAGCAGCTTTTGCGGCGGCGGGGCTACCGCAAGGGCCTTATCAAGCAGTTACTGCAGCGGAACTAGCGCATAAAGAGCAGCTGCTAAGCCGGCTAGAGCAAGCCCTTGGCTATCCCTGTTTCATTAAACCTGCCAACCTTGGTTCCTCGGTGGGGATTAGTAAAGCCAACAACCGCGAGGAGTTGTGGGCTGGATTAGAGCTAGCCGCTAGCTACGACCAGCGAATTGTGGTGGAACAGGGGCTCAAGGTGAGGGAATTGGAATGCGCCGTATTGGGCCGTGAGCAGCTGCAAGCTTCTGTGGTGGGGGAAATTTGTTTTGACGCCGATTGGTACGACTACGACACGAAATATTCAGAAGGTCATAGCCAACCGATAATTCCAGCTCAAGTTCCAGAGCAAGTGGCGGCCCAAGCTAAAAAATTGGCGATTTCAGCACTCCAGGCAGTGGGCGCAAGTGGCCTCAGCCGCGTTGATCTGTTTTACGAAGAAACAACAGAACGACTTTTAATAAATGAAATCAATACGTTGCCAGGTTTTACGCATTTGAGCATGTATCCCATGCTTTGGTTTGCAAGCGGGATCCCCCTGCCCGACCTAGTGCATAAATTGCTGGAGCTAGCTAGATGAATCAAGGATTGCTTTGGCTGCCACTCCTAGTTGCTTTTGTGGTTCTTGCCGCCCTTGGCTGGTTAGAGCGGCGGCGCCAAAGACTTTTCATCGAATGGGCTGCAGGGGCTGAATTATCCAAACTGGATGGCGGTGGAGCCGCCCGACTCAAAGATGGCTGCTTGGAATGGAGCAGTTTTGAAGCGGGCACTTTTAAAGCCCAAGGATCTCTACCAGTGTCGAAATTGGAATTGGTGGAATTGCTCTCTTTAGGATCAGGTGATGCACCGTTAACTGATGAAAGCCATGGCGCCTGCCGCCTCAGGTTGATAGGTAACGGCCGCGAATACGACTTACCTTTTTCTGACGCCGAAAGGGCCCGCAGGTGGATTGGCGAATTGATGAGTCGGTCTCGCTGCGAGCTCTGAAGTGGTGGTGGAAAAAAGCAATCAAAA
This sequence comes from Synechococcus sp., assembly GCF_982614295.1. Lineage (NCBI taxonomy): Bacteria > Bacillati > Cyanobacteriota > Cyanophyceae > Synechococcales > Synechococcaceae > Synechococcus > Synechococcus sp. Next base: position 11,597 of record NZ_CEXBMR010000032.1, on the reverse strand, counting down.
CCCCTCTGAAGGAGTGCAACGGCGCAAAGAATTAAGGCGTACTAAACGCCTTAATATCCTGGCCCAGCTATGGCGACTACTTGCTTTAGTTGCGATCAGCGGCGGCCTCAGTTGGCTCGTGATCAAGCAAGCCTGGATCTTGCGCAGCCCCAACCAGGTAACGGTGCAAGGGGCCCCAGACCTAAACCGCGAGCAGGTGTTGCGGGCAACCGGCATCACTTTCCCTCTTCCCCTTTTACAACTGGATCCAGCCCTTATCAAGCAACGAATCAGCGCTGCATTACCGGTGGATCAAGTGCTGATGCAGCGGCAAATGCTTCCGCCCCGCCTTGTAATCACTTTGAGTGAACGAGCTGCCGTTGCAAAGGCACAACGCAATGGAATTGGCGGTTCAGAGCAGGGTTTTATCGATCGCACCGGTAGATGGATTAGCCCGAGGCAACAGGCTGGGGCGATGGGGGCTGCACTACCAAATCTCAAGGTGGTGGGCTGGCAAAGCCGTTATCAACCCAGCTTGGAGCTGCTGATTGGGTTGCTACCTAAAGAAGCTGATGTGCGGGAACTCAGGTTTGAAGCAAATGGCGATCTTTGGGTGGTGAGCAGCAAGCTGGGAGCTGTGCGCTTTGGCCCCCTCGATGAGAGGCTTGGCCGGAGAGTGCAGGTGCTCAGCCATCTATCCAAGGAGTTAAAACGGGCGCCGGGAGCTCTTGGGGCTAAGGCATTGGATCTAAGCGACCCTGAGCATCCCGAACTGGTTATGGCGGCTCCTCTTAAACGTGATCCAAATTAATATTAATCTAGATTTAACTTGGAAACCCACACAAGCAGCAGAGAAATTGCAGCGTTTGTAACCAAAAAATTTGTGTATAAGCGGCAGGTCTGGGATAATCAAAGCATCATCATTCATAGTGCCAGAATGGATATCTTAGATCCTAAATCTGCAGCGCCAGGTCGTGGCTCAACAGCTGAAAATGGCTCCATAGCTGGGCAAGGAATTGTGCCAAGCCAAAGCGCGCGGATTGAAGTAATCGGTGTTGGCGGTGGGGGCAGTAATGCCGTAAATCGCATGATCGCTTCTGATCTGCATGGCGTGGGCTTTTGGGTGCTCAATACCGATGCCCAAGCTCTGTTAAATGCATCAGCAAATCAAAGGGTGCAGCTCGGCATGAAGCTCACCCGCGGCCTTGGTGCAGGCGGCAATCCAGCGATCGGCCAGAAAGCAGCAGAGGAATCAAGAATCGAATTACAGCAAGCCCTTGAGGGCACCGACCTTGTTTTTATCACCGCTGGCATGGGCGGCGGCACCGGCACTGGCGCTGCACCGATTGTTGCGGAAGTAGCCAAGGAATCTGGAGCTCTCACCGTTGGCATCGTTACAAAACCCTTCACCTTTGAAGGCCGTAAGCGCATGCGTCAGGCGGAAGAAGGTATCGCTCGCCTAGCTGAGCACGTAGATACGTTGATCGTGATTCCAAATGATCGACTGCGGGATTCAATTTCGGGAGCTCCCTTGCAGGAAGCATTTCGTGCCGCAGATGAAGTGCTGCGCAGTGGCGTTAAAGGCATCAGCGACATCATCACAAAACCAGGCCTGGTGAATGTGGATTTTGCCGATGTGCGCTCAGTGATGGCCTGCGCCGGCACCGCATTGCTTGGAATTGGCATCGGTTCAGGTCGCTCGCGGGCAACTGAGGCAGCCATGGCTGCGATGAGTAGCCCTTTGCTGGAATCAGCTCGCATTGATGGAGCTAAGGGTGTTGTGATCAATATCAGTGGCGGCCGCGACATGACCTTGGAAGACATGACTACCGCTTCTGAAGTGATCTACGACGTGGTGGATCCGGAAGCAAACATCATTGTTGGCGCTGTTGTTGATGATCAGTTGGAAGGTGAGATCCATGTAACGGTGATTGCCACTGGATTTGAAGGTGGTGGTATCTACGTTCCCAAACGTTTAGCGCAAAACAGCTTGCTTGAAACTGGATCCAGCAATTCGAGCCGCAACGGAGATGAAGCCGACGGCAGTGGAGTTCGAATTCCTTCTTTTCTGCTCCAACGCCAAAATCGCGCTGAGAATTAGGTGACCCGGAGTCCACGCCTGCTTCGAGCATCCCGTGTGGCTGCTGCCTTCCGGATCTGACCAGATTTAGGCGTCGGAGCCGCATGGATCCGAATCGCTCTCATGTTAGCAATAGCAGGCACTGGCAGCCCCTCCGCCTTGAGCCTCACCCCTCCCCTACTGGGCAATCAACTGCTACGCCTGAAGCAGGAGCGTGTGCCCATAAGTGTGCTCACGGCATGGGATGCAATGAGTGCCCAATGGGCTGAAGCCGCGGGGGTTGATTTAGTGCTGGTGGGGGATTCTCTTGCCATGGTGGCTCTGGGCCATACCACCACCTTGCCCGTAACGCTTGAAGCGATGCTGCAGCACGCTGCAGCGGTTGATAGAGGCTTAACCCACACGCCCATGGTGTGTGATTTACCTTTTTTGAGCTATCAATGCGGCACTGATCGAGCAATGGCGGCAGCTGGTCGTTTTATCAAAGAAACAAATTGTCTTGGCGTGAAGTTAGAGGGGGCGGAACCTGAAACGCTTGAAGTGATCAGCCGTTTGGTGCGTAGCGGCATACCGGTAATGGGGCATCTAGGGCTAACACCCCAATCGGTAAGGCAACTCGGTTATCGCCGCCAAGCCACCGATCCAGTGGCCCAGGAGCGGCTACTACGCAAAGCCCACGAACTTGAGCAAGCAGGCTGTTTTGCCCTTGTGCTGGAGCACATTCCAGACACTCTGGCGGGCCAATTGAGGCGCGAATTACAGCTGCCAGTAATTGGCATCGGTGCCGGCAACAACTGTGATGGGCAGGTGCGGGTAACCGCCGACTTACTCGGCCTTACAGCTGCGCAACCTCCATTTTCAAGCGCTTTGTTGCCGGGCAGGCAACTCTTCAGCGAAGCCCTCAAGGGGTGGGTTGCCTCGTTGCAACCAGGCGAATAAATCTCTCAACACAGCATTACTGAGGTTGAAGCCTTGAGGCGCCAGCAGCCGTAAACGTTCGCGCCCCAGTTCCACTAGGCCTTGGGCTAGCCACGGGGCCAGCACTTCCTTTAGCGCCTCCGCCATTGGTGAATCACCGCACCAGGCGCCACTTGCCTCGAGCCAGTTCAGATTCACCCCCTCTCGGCGCCTGAGCCCCACCAGCAGCAGATCTTCTAGAGGGGGCAAGGATCCCAAATGAATACCTGCTGCCACCTGCTGGCCAGGCTGCTGCAGAAGCCACTGGCCATAGGCATCCCTAGTGCGCGGACGCGCCAGCCGTTCGGCACCGGCACCAGCGGTGGCCCCAAGGCCAAGGGCCCACCAAGCCGCTCCACCCCAATACACCCGGTTATGCCGTGAACTGTGGCCTGGCATGGCCCAATTGCTTATTTCGTAGTGGCCATAGCCCATAGAAGCAAGGCGCCCATGGGTGTATTCCAAGCGTTCAGCGGCGCTATCTAGATCAGGCAGTTGCAAATCTCCCCTGCGTTCACGCCACTCAAAAACTGTGCCTGGTTCAATTATTAAGTCGTAGATGGAAAGGTGGGGGGGCTTTTCCCGTAGGGCATCGCTGAGTTCCTCTTGCCAGTTATGAGCCGATTGCTCGGGCAGATTCAAAATCAAATCAAGGCTCCAGCTGCATAAAAGACCTGCCAGTTCAGCCTCACGCAACCAAGCGCAGCATTGACGCAACTGGGCAGCGCTATGGCGGCGCCCCAGCCGCTTGAGCGCCTCATCGTTAAAGCTCTGCCCACCAAGGCTGCAGCGATTTATCCCCCGTTGCAATACCGCCTGAAGCCAAGCCTGATCAAAACTGGCGGGATCAATCTCCAGCGTTACTTCTGCATCTGCCGCTAAGCCCCATTTACTTTCCACCCGATCGAGCAGGCCACTGATTTGGGCTACGGAAAGCAATGAAGGGGTGCCACCTCCGATATAAACAGTGGAAAGGGGGGGGCCGAAAGGGGCAGCATCTAGATCGCAATAGAGCTGCTGGAGATAGTTGTTAACGGAGCCTGATGTGGCTCCAGAAGCGTGATCACCAAGGGGAACCACCGGGAAATCGCAATAAAAGCAACGGCGATGGCAAAAGGGGATATGCACATACAAACTGCGTGGCATGCGCCGATGGAGCGGAAGCGGCACACTCATGTGAATACAGTTGCCCTGGTGAATGCACTGATCCTGCTGCTGTTTTTGGTTTCCGGCGCTGCCGCTGGCTGGCTGGGGGTGGATTTGCTGCCAGACAGACTGCTGCTGCAGGTCACCAATATGGACGGGCTGCGCTTGGTATTGGGGTGCTTTGGCGCCCTTTTTGGTGTTGTGGCAGGGCTGTTATTTCAGCAATTGCGCCAAAAATTAATGACTCAGGTGCGCACTATGCCTACTGATTTATTAATCAGCAGGGCAGTGGGTTTAATTCTTGGTTTGTTGGTTGCAAATCTGCTGCTGGCTCCAATTTTGTTGTTGCCCCTGCCCTGGGAGGTGGGATTTGTAAAACCGCTGGCGGCGGTGCTGAGCAATGTGTTTTTCGGGGTAAGCGGCTACAACTTGGCCGAGGTGCATGGCAGAACCCTGCTGCGTTTATTTATACCGAGTAGCAATGAAGCCCTGCTGGTGGCTGATGGGGTGTTGCAACCAGCAAGCCCCAAAATCCTTGATACCAGCGTGATTATTGATGGCAGGGTGCAAGGTTTGGTTGATTGCGGCATTTTGGAAGGCCAGGTGATCGTGGCCCAATGCGTAATTGATGAATTGCAGCAACTTGCTGATTCCGGTAATGCCGAAAAAAGAGGTAAGGGTCGCCGCGGTTTGAAATTACTTACTGAAATGCGTCAGCAATATGGCCGGCGGCTTGTGGTGAATAACACCCGTTATGAGGGGTCTGGAGTAGATGAAAAATTATTGAAACTCACAGCAGATACAAACGGGTTGCTTCTCACCACCGACTACAACTTGGCCCAGGTAGCTCAAGTGCAAAACATACGGCCCCTCAATCTCAGTGAATTGGTAATCAGGCTTAGGCCTGAGGTGCAACCCGGTGATTTGCTGCAACTAAAGATCGTGCGGGAGGGCAAGGAACCACAACAAGGAGTGGGCTATTTGGAAGACGGCACGATGGTGGTGGTGGAAGGGGGCCGCAGCAGCATTGGCGAAAGGCGAGAGGTGGCGGTAACAGGGGCCTTGCAAACTCCTGCGGGGCGGATGGTGTTCGCCCGTGCCACCGACCCTCGCTAGGCTCGTTGCCTTCGCAGTTATTTGATGGTTTCGGCAGTATCAGCTCCCTATTCAGAAGGGGGAAGCAGTTCATTCCGCACACCACCCCCAGATCTGCCCTCTCTTCTGCTGAAAGAACGCATCGTTTATTTGGGTTTACCCCTGTTTTCAGACGATGACGCAAAGCGTCAAATGGGTATAGACGTTACTGAATTAATAATTGCCCAATTGCTCTACCTTGAATTTGATAATCCTGATAAGCCGATTTTCTTTTATATCAATTCCACTGGCACCAGTTGGTATTCAGGAGACGCGATCGGCTTTGAAACCGAAGCTTTTGCAATCTGCGACACGATTAAATACGTGAAACCACCTGTGCACACAATTTGCATCGGCCAGGCCATGGGAACTGCCGCAATGATTCTTTCTGCAGGCACCAAGGGGCAACGGGCTTCATTACCTAATGCCTCAATCGTGCTGCATCAACCCCGCAGTGGCGCCAGGGGACAAGCCACCGATATTCAAATTAGGGCTAAAGAAGTGCTGCAAAACAAGCGCACAATGCTTGAGATGCTTTCTGTAAATACCGGCCGCAGCCCCGAACAACTAGCAGAAGATTCAGACCGCATGACCTACCTCACACCCCAGCAAGCACTCGAATATGGCTTGATTGATCGGGTCTTGAACAGCCGTAAAGATCTTCCCAGCTAACGCTTCGCCATGAAGCCGTTTAGAAACCACCAACCCACTTATTAATCACCATGCCAATCGGTACCCCCAGTGTTCCTTACCGCCTTCCCGGCAGCCAATACGAGCGTTGGGTTGATATTTACACCCGCCTCGGTGTGGAGCGAATTTTATTTCTTGGCCAAGAGGTAAACGATGGGGTTGCCAATGCCTTGGTAGCTCAAATGCTTTATCTAGATTCAGACGACAGCAGCAAACCGATCTATCTCTACATCAATTCTCCCGGCGGCTCAGTAACAGCAGGGCTTGCTATTTACGACACTATTCAATATGTGAAATCAGATGTGGTAACAATTTGCGTAGGGCTTGCGGCATCCATGGGGGCATTCCTATTAGCTGCAGGCACTAAGGGGAAACGGCTTGCCTTGCCCCATAGTCGAATCATGATTCACCAACCCCTAGGTGGCACCAGCCAAAGGCAAGCAAGCGACATTGAAATCGAAGCCCGTGAAATTCTGCGCCTCAAAGATCAGCTAAATCAACAATTAGCCGAAATGACAGGTCAAAACTTAGAAAAGCTGGAAAAAGACACCGACCGCGACTATTTCCTCAGTGCCGCAGAAGCGCTGGAATACGGCCTAATCGATCGGGTGATCAGCAACCCAAGCGAGGCCTAAGAGGGGCGTTTGGGTAGGCTCAGTTTTTATGCCGCCCGTTACTCCGAATGGCCACCCTCTACTACGACAACGACGCTGATCTTGATCTGCTCAACGCTAAAACGGTAGCCATCATCGGTTACGGCTCCCAAGGCCACGCCCACGCGCTGAACTTAAAAGACAGTGGCGTTGATGTGGTGGTGGGCCTTTATGAAGGCAGCCGCTCAGCCGAAAAAGCGAAAGCAGACGGTTTGGAAGTGTTGAGTGTGGCCGATGCCTGCGCCAAGGGCGATTGGATCATGGTGCTGCTGCCCGATGAATTCCAGAAGGCTGTTTACGACGCTGAAATAGCCCCCCATCTCAGTGCAGGCAAAATTCTGAGCTTTGCCCACGGCTTCAACATCCGTTTCGAATTGATCAAACCCCCAACAGATGTGGATGTGGTGATGATCGCTCCAAAGGGGCCTGGCCACACCGTGCGCTGGGAATATCAAAACGGCATGGGCGTACCGGCTTTATTTGCCATCCATCAAGACGCCAGCGGTCATGCTCGCGAGCTGGCCATGGCCTATGCCAAGGGCATCGGCGGAACCCGCGCCGGCATTTTAGAAACCAACTTCAAAGAAGAAACTGAAACAGACCTCTTTGGCGAACAGGCCGTGCTTTGCGGCGGCCTTAGCGAATTGGTAAAAGCTGGATTCGAAACCCTTGTGGAGGCTGGTTATCAGCCCGAGCTGGCCTATTTCGAGTGCCTGCACGAGGTGAAGCTAATCGTTGATCTAATGGTGAAGGGCGGCCTCACTGCGATGCGAGATTCAATCTCCAATACAGCTGAATACGGCGACTATGTAAGTGGTCCGCGCTTGATCACAGCCGATACCAAGGCGGAAATGAAGCGAATTCTCAGCGATATTCAAGATGGCACCTTCGCGCGCAACTTCGTGGCCGAGTGCGATGCCGGCAAGCCAGAAATGAACAAAATTCGTCTGCGCGATAGCCAGCACCCAATTGAGCAGGTGGGCACTGGCCTGCGCTCGATGTTCAGTTGGCTGAAAACGGCCTGATCTGGCCACTGCTACTGGTGGTTCTTGCCAGTGGCCTCGATCGGCTGCTGGGGGATCCGAAACGCTGCTACCACCCGGTAATGGCAATGGGTGCGGCCATTGCCTTCTTGCGTATTTGGGCAGAAGCCTGGGCTGGAGAAAACACCTGGAGGCTGCGCTTAGCGGGCTTTGCGATCACCGCTCTGCTGGTGGGGGGCAGCCTTGCCGCTGGTTGGGGGATCGAGCGCCTAGCGATATGGCAGCCAGCTACAAGCCCCTTATTAATTATTGGAATGGCCAGCGCCCTTGCGGGGCGCAGCCTGGCCGTAGCAACGGGAGATGTATTGGCAGCTTTGGGGCAGCAACCGGAGAATCTTCCCCTTGCCCGCAAACAATTGAGCTGGCTTGTTGGTCGCGATACAGCAGGGCTTGATAGCAGCGAAATCCTGCGGGCAACAGCTGAAACCGCCAGTGAAAATTCAGTAGATGGCTTATTTGCGCCACTATTTTGGCTGCTGTTGGGGGCCGTTCTGTGGTGCGCTGGGTTCATGGGCGCTCCGGGGCCATTGGCCTTGGCTTGGGGATTTAAAGCAAGCAGCACTTTGGATTCAATGCTTGGCTATCGCACTGGAAAATTGCGGTGGCTTGGCACTGCAGGGGCGCGGCTTGATGATTTGTTGGTTTGGTTACCCTGCCGCCTTGTGGCCCTAAGCCTTGGGCAGCTGCGCGCTGCACTTAGAGATGGCAAACCTGATCCATCTCCAAACGCTGGGGTATCCCAAGCTGCTTACGCCTATAGGCTTGGAATAAAAATGGGAGGCGTTAATCATTACGAAGGGGTTGAAATTATTAAACCGCTACTTAATCAAAATGGCAGAGAGGTTCAGGCCGCTGATATATTTGAAATCCTGCGCCTAAATAAAATTATTGCGCTGCGATGGCTTGTTATTGTTATTATTACTATATTATTATTGTTATCATTGTTGTTACTATTTTAGTAAGCGCCTTTATCAGAGGAAAATAGCACAACGCCAACCGTTCGTAGAATGATCAGAAAATCAATTAGTAGAGTGTGGCGACGCACATAATTCAAATCTAGCTGCACCCTGCGCCTATAGGTGAGGTTATTGCGCCCTGAAACCTGCCATAGGCCAGTGAGGCCAGGGCGCACAGAAAGCACTTCATTCATAGCAGAACCATATCTACGAATTTCATCTTGTACTATTGGCCTAGGGCCAACAACACTCATTTCACCAAGCAAGATATTTAATAATTGAGGCAATTCGTCTAAGCTGGTTGTCCTTAAAAATGAACCAATTGGCGTAATGCGAGGATCATTTTTTAACTTGTGATCGCGAGCAAATTCCTGCCTAAGCATTTCCGAACTATCAAGAAGAGCCTGCAAACGTTTATCCGCATCAACCTGCATTGTGCGAAATTTAATACAACCAAAACGGTGGTATCTCCTGCCAATGCGCTCCTGCGTGTAAAAGACAGGCCCCCTGGATGTGAGCTTTACCAATAGAGAAATCGCAAGTATTAGCGGTAAACCAATGCTGAGTAATGTGAAGGCAAATAAAATATCTCCAGTGCGCTTAAGTCCAGCGCCAGGACGCAATGGGTATCTTCTTAAAACAGCTAGAGAACTATTACTAAGCTCTAGAACATTTGATGGCTTATGGGAACTAAAAGATTTGGGCAAACGCGCGAGCATTAGCACCGAATGAATTTCATTAACCGTACAAATCAATGCAACCGCCACCAGAGCAATTGGGTCAGCTAAACCACAGGCACAGCAGCGAAAGGATCGTGATTGTGGCTGTCCCACAGTTTTTGCAGCAATAACTGCAAACGAGTTCTAAATACCTGGGGTGCAAAGGTTTCGGCATGACAACGCAAGCGCTCAGCTGGCAATAACCTCCAGAGTTGGCCATCTTCAAAAGCAGCTAAAGCAGCTTGCAATGAAGCCAGTTCCTGATCTGGAAACAATAAACCTGTTGCAGTGGCAGCATTTTCCTTGATACAGAGCACCGAATCTCTTAATCCACCTCGACCCAAACCAATAACCGGTGCACCAGCTGCCATCGCCTCAACTGGAGCGATGCCGAAATCCTCAACACCTGCAAATACATAGGCGCGACAGCGGGCCATCAGTTGTTCCACCTCTGCCGCGGGGCAATAACCAAGGAAACGCGTATTGGTTTTGGCCATGGCCTCTAAGCGCTTCCGCTCTGGGCCATCTCCCACCACCACCAGCGGCAGGTTGAGGGCAGCACAGGCGCGCACCACAAGATCTACCCGCTTATACGGCACCAACCTGCAAACACATAGATAAAAAGCTTCCCGCTGCTGTTGCCAATCAAACCTTTCCACTGCAACAGGGGGTGGAAGAACCGTTGCAGAACGCCCCCAATAACGGGAAATCCTTTGAGCACTGAAACGGGAGTTAGCAATTAAATGATTCGGCCGCATAGCGCTGAGCACATCCCACATACGCAATTGATGCAGTTGCCAGCGCACCCAAGGCCCAAGGGGCCCCTGCGCCAACTGGGAAGCCTGAAGATAGGCATGCATCTGATCCCAGGCATAACGAACGGGGGTATGCACGTAACTAACGTGCAGCTGCTCCGGGCTGGTGAGCACTCCCTTTGCAACAAGATGGCTGCTGCTCATCACCAAAGGAAAGCCCTCAAGGTTGAGTTGCTCTATTGCCAGAGGTAGTAGTGGCAAATATTGCTGCACATGGCTCTTGCCAAAAGGCAACCGCTGGATGAATGAAGTGCGTATTGAACGCCCCGCGAGCCAACTACTGGAGCAAGAGGATTCGGCATCCACCAGGCTGAAAAGTTGGGGTTGCAAAAGTGCATCCAGCTGCTGCACCACCAATTCAGCACCGCCCGCTGAGCGGGGGCTGAACCATTCGTGCACCAATGCCGTGGGAAAAGGGAAAATGCTCATCGCCGTGGAGAGTAGGCGCACTCCACAACAAAAGCTCAAGCTAAGTTGCGGCTGAGCTTTTTTAGGGGCAGGCTAAGGGCTAGTTGAATTAACAACTTGCCCCTGCGCTCCCTGCTGGAAGAGGCCCTAACGGAACCTGCTATTTGGGTTACGGAGCGGTTCCAGTGGCATGCCACCTCAGTGGGTATCGCAGCTCTTTGGACAGATAAACAGATTCCAGCTCAGCCCCCCTTTGAGCAAGCATTGCAGGAGGGCTTAGCGGTAGGTATTGATTTGAGTCGGGAGGAAAGAGAATTTCATCAGTTGAGCCAAGGGCTTGTATTACTGTTTCATAGCTAAACTACTTAAATGGATCAGTCACTCCTGCTACCTTTACTCGGGGGCACCGTATTGGTGCTAATCGTTATCGCGGGAACCGTATTTGTGTTCCTGAAACCAAGCGATACTAAAACTCCACCACCAAAATCCTGATTTTAAAACTGTGAATTATTTGCAAGCGTTGTTCAAGACCTGCTTAACAGGTATTTTCGCAGGAATTATGTTGCAGCCCATAGCTGTTCGAGCACAGTTATGCAGCTTCTTAAGCCCCATTGGCGGCGGCGGGAATACAACAGTTGTTAAAAGAGTTGGGGCGCCAAAATTATCGCCAATTGGAATTGCCCTAGGTCGCACAAATTGGAATACAGATTTCGCTGTGAATCAAGCTTTCAGCAACTACAAACTATTTTTTACAGCACAATCCACCGAAAAAGCAAGATATCCAGTGCAAGCATTTCTAAAATTTAGCGATGGAACAAACCTTCAAGTAGTTAATGAATTGATCACACCACCGATGGGAAGTGGAGCGATGTTTGGTCCATTTAATGCGGTGCAAGGCAAAACAGTTAGCCAAATAAATTTCAAAATCGGTGCTAGCGCAGATCCTGGAAGCACTGGATTTAGCTATAGGATTTCAGTGCAGGGCTGCAACTAATAAGATCAACACTCTTGTTTTTA
>NZ_CEXBMR010000031.1:19758-21622 GCF_982614295.1 Synechococcus sp. | reverse complement strand
TTGCTTTCAAAAAGATATTTTAAACCTTGTATATCTCTGCGGTTATTATGGCCTTGCTGAAGTTGCTAATTATTGGCAGCAGGTGGTTCAATTAAATAATTGGCAACAGCAACGTATCGCCCGCTTAGTGGTGCAAAAATTATTTAATACCGTAAATGGAAAACGTATTGCCATGCTTGGCTTTGCTTTTAAAGCAAACACAAACGACACCCGTGAATCGCCGGCAATTCGCATTGCAAAAGAGTTGCTAGAAGAGGGGGCCCAGCTTGCAATTCATGATCCCAAGGTGAATCCAGATCAAATTAGTAAAGATTTAGCCCAGCCGCCCGGCCTTGATAGGGCTGCTGATGTGCACGGTGGCTGGTCGATGGCCCCGTCGCCCCTGGAGGCCTGCATTGGCGCTGATGCAGTTATTGTTGTTACCGAGTGGCAACAGTATTTCCATTTGGATTGGCAGGGAATTTACGCTGTGATGCGAAAGCCGGCGTGGTTATTTGATACTCGCGCTATTGCAGATGGCAAGGCTGCCCTAGCTGCTGGTATGCAAGTGTGGACTATTGGGGAAGGTTGAAATGGGTTTGCGTCATTTAGTAACCGGCGGTGCAGGTTTTGTTGGCTCCCATTTGATCGATCGCTTGATGGCAAAAGGCGAAGAAGTGATCTGTTTAGATAACTACTTCACTGGCCGAAAAGATAACATTCGCCATTGGATTAGCCACCCTAATTTTGAATTAATTCGCCACGATGTAACAGAACCAATCAGGCTTGAGGTGGATCGTATTTGGCATCTAGCTTGCCCTGCATCCCCTGTTCATTATCAATTCAACCCCATAAAAACCGCCAAAACCAGTTTTCTTGGCACCTACAACATGCTTGGCCTAGCGCGGCGGGTGGGGGCCAGGCTTCTGCTTGCTAGCACCAGCGAAGTGTATGGCGATCCGGAGGTGCATCCCCAGCCTGAAAGCTATCGCGGTTGCGTTAATACGATTGGTATTCGCAGTTGCTACGACGAAGGTAAACGGATTGCGGAAACACTGTGCTTTGATTACAAACGTATGCACGATGTTGAAATTCGTGTAGTGCGGATTTTTAATACCTATGGCCCCCGCATGCTGGAAGATGATGGCAGGGTTGTGAGTAATTTTATTGTGCAGGCCCTGCGGGGGGAACCGCTTACCCTTTATGGCGATGGCATGCAAACCCGTTCTTTTTGTTATGTGGATGATCTCGTGGAGGGTTTCTTACGTTTGATGGAAGGCCCCCATACAGGGCCAATGAATATTGGTAATCCTGGCGAATTCACAATTAAACAACTAGCTGAATTAGTGCGAGATCGCATTAATCCGAATTTAGAGTTGGTATATCGCCCGTTACCGCAAGATGATCCAATGCAACGTCAACCAGTTATTGATTTAGCCCGTGAAGTGTTGGGCTGGGAGCCACAGATTTCATTGCAGCAGGGTTTAGAGCCAACAATTGCTGATTTTAGAAAGCGGGTTAAATAGATCTAACCGGCATCAAATATTTTTTTACCCTTTGCAGTTTTTTGTTGGCGATGGCGCCGTGCCTCCCGTGAAGTGAATTGGCTCACAGTGGGGTTGCCATGTAAACCATCCACATGGGCCACCTGTTCCCACAAATCCCTTGGAGCCCACCTAACTGTATGGGCTACTTTGTCGTGGCGAATTACATGGCACCAACGGCAACTGCCACACTTTGTGCAATACAACTCTTCAAGCCATTCATTGCTAAGTACCAAAACTGGATAGTTTTGGATAATTAGCTTGGCTTTTGTGGCCTTCATGCCCCGCTGCACTAGCTGATCAGGGTTCAGCAGGTGCAAAAAATATTTTTTGCCATTCCC
>NZ_CEXBMR010000031.1:17923-19658 GCF_982614295.1 Synechococcus sp. | reverse complement strand
ACTGCTGGGCGGCCGTCTGGTAGACGATCAGGAATACGACCGTCTGGTATCGAAGACTTCTTGCTGCTCATAGCATTTGGCCTCAGTTAAAGAAGTAGCTGGAAAATAAAATTCCGGCTGCAAAAACAAACAGCAGCCCCAAGTAAAGGCTGGTGCGGTTTAGTTCAACCGGCAGGTTGTTTGGGTTTGGATTGCGCTGCATGGCAAAGATCTAACGGCGGACAAATTGCATAGCACCCAAACAACCCAAGAAGAAAACTGTGGGGATGCCAAGGGCATGAAGTGAGAGCCAGCGCACCGTAAAAATCGGGTAATTACGGGGCGTGGTGGGGGAGGAGGAAGTCATAGGTGGCTTAATTCTTAAGACGTAGATCCAATTGAGCTTTGCCCTCGAATCGTTGGCTCACCACTGGAGCTTTTTGATCATTTGCTTGGAAATAAGCATCTGGCCGAGGGGTGCCAAAAGCGTCGTAGGCAAGGCCGGTGCTCACAAAAAGGAACCCAGCAAGGAAGATCGATGGCAGTGTTACGGCGTGAATCACCCAGTAACGAATGCTTGTAATGATTTCGAAGAACGGGCGTTCCCCGGTAGAACCGGCGGCCATTGCAATTCTCGTATCTGCTTTGTGATCCTAAGGGCTTGTAACCACCTGCTGCTGGAAACAGTTACAGGCTGGAACAGTTAGAGAATTTCAGCTGAATCAGGGCTAACCCAGCGCAGCAGGGTGCCCCTTTCGCCTAAGGCAAAGCCCTTGCCATCTTCTAGAAACAGCAAGCGGGTGAAGTTGCTTGGGGTGGCAGTGCCAACCCCATCGCGTTGCCAATGGCTGCCCCCATCAATGCTTGATAGCAGGGTGCCGTTGCCGCCTCCGGTCCAGATCGTGCCATTCGGATCCCAGGCCATATCCAAATAGCCATAGCCATTGGTGATCGGGATTACCGGCTTACTCCATTCCTCAGGGTTGCTGCCATCTGGGTTAAAGCGCAGTTGCGCGCCGCGGGTAACCATCCACAGTTCGCCACTGGGTTGGAAACCCATCGTTTGCACCCTTTGGCTGCTCACCCGGTTATGGGGTTGCCATACCTGATCCCCAGGGCTCCAGGTGGAAAAGAAATTACCGAGCCCACTCACGCTCACATAACTGCCATCGGGGCTGCGGCGCAGGTCGCGCACTGCTCCAGCGGCATCACTAACTTCCGCTTGCCAGCTCTTGCCGCTATCGCTGCTGCGGTAGATCGCCCCCACAGTTGTTGCTAGTTCTGCCTTGTTAGGGCCGGTGGCATTGATTAGGTAAGGATCGCCGGGCAGTTTTGTATCGAGCAGCAAACGCGTCCAATTTTGGCCAGCATCATCGCTGTGCAGCAGCAAACCTGGTTGGCCTGCAATCCAGCCTTCATCACCAAGAAAATCAATACTAATTAAGCGAAAATTTTCCTCTGCTGGCAGGTTTATCGCCCGTTCGGCCCAGCTGTTGCCGCCATCGTTGGTTTCCATCACCAGCCTGTTGCTACCCACCAAAAAGCCGTGCTGGCTATCGGTAAATGCCACATCAAGGGGGTTGGAAGAGATGTTTAGCGGCACTGGCACCCAGGGGCTGCTAGGGGCAGTGGCAAGGCCGGTAGTTACGCAAGCGGTGGTGAGCAGCAGCACCAAAACACAGCTCAATAAAGGCTTGAGTATTGAGTTGATCGCTTGATTCAGTGCTTGTGGGATCGATTTAGTCATGGAGTGAGT